>JBAVOF010000208.1:0-8069 GCA_049691835.1 Polyangiales bacterium | reverse complement strand
AGGAGCGCATGGATGGCCATCGTCGAACCACTTTCCCCAACCTCCGAAGGCCGCCGGCGGCTCGGGATCCGAAGCCCGGCGACCCGCGCGCCGCTGGGCGAAATCGTCGTCAGCAACCATGCGGATGTGGACCGCGCAATCGCCAAGGCACGCGACGCGCAACGGGAATGGGCGACCGTGCCGGTCGCGCAGCGTGCACAGATCGTCCGCGGTTCGATCGACCTCCTCGTCCAGAAACGCGAGGAGGTAGCGAAGACGATCATCGATGAGACGGGCAAGACGCCCCTGGAGTCGCTGATCATGGAGGTCCTGCCAGGCTGCGACTACATCAACTTCTGGTGCGGCCGGGCGGTGAAAGAGCTCGCCGACGAGAAGCGAAAGCTTCACGGGTATCTTCGCCCATACAAAAAGCTGATCATGCACTACCGCCCGCTCGGCGTGGTCGGCATCATCACGCCTTGGAACGGACCCTTCGCGTTGGCGATCAACCCTACAGTCCAAGCGGTTCTGGCTGGCAACGCGGTGATTCTGAAGCCTTCCGAGGTCGCCCCCTACTCGGGCGATTGGGCGGTTCGATTGTTGAGGGAGGCCGGAGTTCCTGATGGGGTCGTCCAAACGGTCCACGGAGATGGGGAAACGGGTGCAGCCTTGGTCAACGGCGGCGTGCAAAAGATCTCCTTCACCGGAAGTGTGCGCACGGGCAAGAAGATCGCGGCCGCGTGCGCGGAGCAGCTAATTCCGTGCACGCTCGAGCTCGGTGGGAAAGACGCGATGATCGTGTGCGAAGACGCTGACATCGAGCGCGCCGCAGGCGGAGCGGTGTTCAACTCGATGCTGAATACAGGCCACGTATGCATGGGCGTCGAGCGCGTCTACGTCGTCGAGAGCGTCGCGGACGAGTTCGAGGAGCGTGTGAAGAAAATCGTGAGCGAGCTCCGATACGGAACGGGCGACGATGTGGACGTCGGCTCGGTGTTCTGGGATCGCCAGCTTCCGATCATCGAGCGCCACATCGAGGATGCGAAAGCCAAAGGCGCAGAGGTCGTGGTCGGTGGGGAAGCGGACACGACGAATGGCCTCTTCTACAAGCCGACGTTCATTCGCAAGCTCGACCACACGATGGAGCTGATGCGAGAGGAAACGTTCGGACCGATCGTATCGGTGATGCGCGTGGCCGACGAGGAAGAAGCGATCCGCCTCGCCAATGACTCGCTGTATGGTTTGAGCGGAAGCGTCTGGACGAAGAACATTCAGAAGGGCATCGAGATCGCCAAACGGCTAGAAACCGGCTCCGTGGTGATCAACGACGCGTCGATGGCATACGGAGCGCCCGAGGCCCCGTTCGGTGGCTTGAAGGAGAGCGGTGTCGGTCAGGTCAACGGTCTCGGCGGCCTCCGCGGATACACCCATCAGCAACCGATCTTCATCGACCGTTGGGCAGCGAAAAAAGAGCGTGTATGGTATCCGCATACACCGAAATCGGTGGAGGAGATCGACGGGATGATTCGCTTCATCTACGGGACCGCTCTCAAGAGGCTCGGCTTCTTTTCGTAACCCCCATGTTCCCGTATAGTTGAGGGCTATGACCCGTGCCCGTGACTCGGTCATGCCGTTGGTTCGCAACGGCGTGGACATGGCGGCGAATCGCCTTTCACACCTAGGTTACGGCGTGCTTCCATGGCTGATCCAGAGTTGGCGGCGGGTTCAAGTCGACCACAACGTTCCCTATCAAAGCACCCGAAGGCGCTCCCATCTGCTGGACGTCTATCGACGACGGGACGCTGTCGGACGCCTACCGGCGGTCGTGTACATCCACGGCGGGGCGTTTTCGATGATGTCCAAGGACACCCATCGCATCATGGCGTATGTCTTGGCGGCGCAGGGCTACCAGGTCTTCAACATCAACTACCGGCTGGGCCCTGTACACAGTTACCCGAAGCCGCTCAAGGATGCGATGGCCGCGCTCGAGTGGGTGCTCGACAACGGTGCGAAGTACGGAGCGAACACCGACCGTCTGGCCATCATCGGCGAGTCCGCCGGCGCGAACCTCACCGCTGCTCTGGCCTACTGCGCAACGCATCCGAGGCCGGAGCCGTTCGCGCGAAGCATTTTCGAACGCGACGTGAGACTCGCGTGCGTGGCGCCGTTGTACGGCCTGCTCGATCTGCACGATGTCAGTCGCTTCTGGCGCGACCCAGACAAGAACCGACGCATGGCGAGCTGGATCAAAGGCGAGATCCGAGGCACTGCCTACTCCTATCTGGGCCGCCGAGTGAACAGGGCTCTTCAGTTCCCGCTGGCCAGCCCGTTGCGCCTGTTCGAAGAAGCCGCCGTCCCGGAAAGCCGACCCCTACCGCCATTCTTCACCACCGTTGGGACGGCCGACCCACTGTTGGGAGACACCATTAGGTTGAGCGATGCGCTGCAGCGGCGTGGTGCCGAGTGCGAGCTCCATGTTTTTCGAGGCGAGATTCATGCATTCAACGTTTTGCTCTGGCGTGCGGCGGCGCGGGCTCAATGGGGCGCTCTATTCGATTTTTTGAATGAGCACATGCATGGCACATTGACTGGAGCGCCCGAACAGGCGCCGCACTACGTCTCGCTGGCCGAATCGCTCGCGGAGTAGTCGCGGGTTTCGACGACGTCCGCGTACGGAAGCGGCTCGATCGCCCGGCCGTGGCGTCGGGCCCAGGCCCGCGTGAACACGGCGCCCATCAAGAAGATCTGCGTAGTGTAGTAGATCCAAAGCAGCAGCACGATCAGCGAACCGGCGGCACCATAGATCGAGGCAGGGCTCGCGTAGCCCAGATAGATTCCGATCAGGAATGAGCCCCCGAGAACGAACAAGCAGGTCACCCCGGCGCCAACCCAGACGTCTCGCCAACTGATGACAGCGTCGGGGAGCCAACGGTAGACGAGTGCGATCAGAGGCGCCAAGACCAGGAACGCGCTCCCGAACTCCGCCAACGTCAGCATGTAGCGGCTGTCCCCAAACAGGTTCGCCGCCGCCGCCGCACCCGAGTGAAGCAGCACCAAGGCGACCAGCGAGCTGCCAAATATGAGCACCATCGCGAACGCCAACAACCTTCGCTGCACGAGCTGCAGTGTCTCGGAGCGGCTCGCGTGGACCAGGAGCTTGGGCCGGATCCCCCACATGAGGTTCAGTGCGCGCCGTAGCATGGAGAAAAGCCGCGCAGCGACGTACGACATGAACAGCGCGCCGATGAGCGGCGCTGCCCAGTTGGTCGCTTCGTTACCCAGATGGACGATCGCCTCGACCAGAAATGTCGCTAACTCGGGACCGACGAATGCCCCGATTTGTCCGACGAGCTCCTCACGGGCCGCCACTTCGGGCATGACGAGCGACGCGATCAGAAGCGCGACGACCCCCAAGGGTGCAAGTGCCAACGAGGCGTAAAAGGCGATCGCTCCCGAGAGCAGTCGCCCGTCGTGTGACGAGAAGTATCGCCAAGTCTCGATCAGCAGCGAGACCATCGTCAATCAGTACCGATAGTAGCTCGGCTTGAACGGCCCCTGGGCTGGCACTCCGAGATACTCGGCCTGCGAGGGCGTCAGCTTGGTGAGCTTCACGCCGAGCTGGCCCAGGTGGAGTTGGGCAACCTTTTCGTCGAGCTCCTTGGACAGCACATACACCTTGCCGGCTTCATAGCGATCCCGCTCCGTCCACAACGACAACTGGGCCAGAACCTGGTTACTGAACGAGTTGCTCATCACGAAGCTCGGATGGCCGGTCGCGCATCCGAGATTCACCAGGCGGCCCCGAGCGAGAACGATGATCCGCTTGCCGTCCGGAAAGATGAAGTGATCGACCTGAGGCTTGATTTCTTCCTCGATGACGCCGTTGGCGGGATCGGTCAACCAAGACATCTGAATCTCGGAATCGAAGTGACCGATGTTACAGAGGATGGCCTCGTTCTTCATCCTCTTCATGTGCTCTCCGGTGACCACATCGCAGCAACCCGTGGAAGTGACGAAGATGTCGGCGATCGGAGCCGCCGCTTCCATCGTCACGACCTGGTACCCTTCCATCGCGGCCTGCAGAGCACAAATCGGGTCGATTTCGGTCACGAGAACGCGAGCGCCCGCGCGCGCCACCGCCTGCACGCAGCCTTTGCCCACATCTCCGTAGCCGGCCACCACCACCACCTTGCCAGCGATCATCACATCGGTTGCCCGCTTGATGCCGTCCACGAGCGACTCACGGCAGCCGTACAGGTTGTCGAACTTCGACTTGGTAACCGAGTCGTTCACGTTGATCGCGGGACACTTGAGGGAGCCTGCCCGCTCCATCTCATATAGACGGTGCACACCCGTTGTCGTCTCCTCGGACAAACCGACGATGCGGTCGGGCCCCTTGAACAACTCGGAGTACTGCTTGTGCACGATCGCGGTGAGATCGCCGCCGTCGTCGAGCAGCAGGTTCGGGGCTTTGCCTCCATCAAACGCCCGGATCTGCTGTTGGATGCACCAGTCATACTCCTCCTCGGTCTCGCCCTTCCAGGCGAAGACGGGGACGCCGGTCGCAGCGATGGCAGCGGCGGCATGGTCCTGAGTCGAAAAAATATTGCAGCTCGTCCACGTGACCTCCGCACCAAGCTCGCGCAGGGTCTCGATGAGCACAGCCGTTTGAATGGTCATGTGAAGGCACCCGGCGATGCGCGCGCCGGCCAAGGGCTTCTGGGCACCGTACTCGCGACGAAGCGCCATCAAACCGGGCATCTCGTGCTCGGCAATCGCGATTTCTTTTCGTCCCCAGTCCGCCAACGAGAGGTCGGCAACCTTGTGCTTGAGATTTGGATTCGGGCTCATGATGGTCTTGTCTCCTCTTTCGGTCCGCGGCGCGCTGCGAGTACCTGCCACCTCAAGTGGGCGTCGGGACCGGGCCCGTACCGCGCTGCGGGAATTACAAAAACTTCGGGCTTGATCAACCCGGCTGATTTGGCGAAACCAAGAAGCTCGTCGCGTTCGAAACCGAGCCAGAGATCGGCCTGGCGTTCCCGCATGAGCTCGTCGTCGTGGGAACAGTAGTCGATGACCACTACCTGACCGTCTGGCCGCACGAGCGAGCTCAGAAGCGACACCAGCTGTTGAGGTCGCGGCGCGTGGTGCAACAAGCGGACGGCGAAGACCGCATCGGCCCCGCCCAACTCGTGAACACGAGACGCAATCGCAGGGTCGTCATAGTCTGCCCGCAGCAACTCGACGTGATTGTAGCCTCGGCTGCTAAGCCGGCGCCGCGCCAAGTCGAGCTGCGTTTTCGAGCGGTCCACCGCTATCACACGGTCGAACAACGGGGCCAACAACTCCACCAACGCCCCGTCGCCGGTGCCCAGGTCGACCACCAGATCGCGACTTGGGAGCAAGGTGCGAAGCGCCGTGAGATAGGCGGACCAGTGCGCGGCGGCGCTCGAAGAGGCCTCGGCGGAGGTCTGCTCGAAGAAGGCGCGCGATTGCTCGTCGCGGGCTCCGATGACCTGAGCGACTCGCCCAAGGCTTCCATCCTGGGCGCAGAGCTCGCGTCCAGATTGGATCGCATCGGCGAGCACCGGGTCACCGTTGAGCTCGGGGGAGAGGCGGGCAAACGCGCGCGTCCCTTGGCGACGGACGGCCACTAGCCCCGCTTCTCTCAGCAGCTTCAGATGTTTAGACACGTTTGGCTGCGCTTCTTGTGTCAGCTCTGCGAGCTCTCCGATCGAGAGCTCATCCTCGGACGTGAGCCCGAGCAAGCGGAGCCGGCGCGGCTCTCCGAGCAAACGGTAGAGCTCCCAGCGAGACTGTTCTGCAGGGGCGGAAACCACGATTTTATATATTCTCTCATTCGCATAGATGCAAGTAGTGCGCGCGCCAACCACTGTAACATATTGCAATTATGATGGTTTCTCTCGTAGCGCACGCTGATAGTATGCCTCGACGAATGCTCCGCCGCGTTCGCGGGCCGCCTGCAGAAGGGGGACGGCATCCGCGGCCTTGCCTAACTCCACCAAAACGGCACCCTCCAGCGCCGGGTCGGCAGCCCGATCGCCCGACATCGAGGTCAAGGCCTGGTAGGCCTCCGCGGGCTCACCGTTGATCAGTCGACCCCAAGCCAGGAGGTGGAACGCTTCGTCGAGCTCCGTCGTCGCGTCGGCGCTTGAAATGAGCTCCGATGCGAGCCGCACCAACTCTTGGCCATCGCCCCGTTCGAGCGCCTCGAAAGCTTGATGGACCAGACTCTTGGCGGGCATGACTGGCCCCGGCTGGGCCGAGAGTCGTTGCCTCTCGATCCGAAAGGCTTGGTACGTGCTGAAACCCAGCAGGAACAGCAGTATCGTCATCGGATACTGCTTGAACGTCACGGTCACGGCGAGCAACAGGCCAATCACCGCAAATGAGACGTAACACGCGAGCAGACGTCCACGAGAGGGAGCGACCAGCTCCATGAGCGACGCCACGATGTTCCCGCCGTCCAGAGGGAGGACCGGTGCCAGGTTCAACAGGCCCCAGCCGAGATTCACGAAGACCAGAGAGCGGAATGCGTACCGCGCCAGGGACGGATCTGGGATGCGGAGCACATCGGCAAGCACCAAGGCCAGCGACCCGATGAAGATGCCCACGGCGGGTCCCGCGGCGCTCACGACCAGGCTGCGTCCGGGGTGCATCGGCTCGCGTTGCTCCCACCAGGTCAGTCCGCCGAGCGCCACGAGCTCGATCCGTGGCTGCCTTCCGAACGCCCGGCCCACCAGCGCGTGACCGAGCTCGTGCATGAGGATTCCTTGAAACACCACCGCAACCCAGATGAGCAGTCCGGCCCAGCCCTCATCGCTGTTGAGCGTCCAGAGCCACAGGGCCATCAACCAGAACCAGAGATGAATGCGGACTGGGATTCGGAACAAGCGGAACTCGATGCTCATCTCGGCCAATATGGGTCGCGGCCGGCTTCACGACCAGTGGCTATGATTTACGACGCTGGGATTCTTCGGCAATTCGCTTCCGCGTGGCCGCCCAGCCGCAGATCTCGCATTGGGTCAAGTCATGACCGCGTGCGGGGCAGCGCTCTCGTCCGAAGTAGATGATCTGCAGGTGGCGACGATTCCAGGTGTCCTCCGGGAATACCTTCTTGAGATCGGCCTCCGTCTTGGCGACATTCTTTCCGTCGGATAGCCCCCAGCGCGCGGCGAGCCGATGGATGTGCGTGTCGACTGGGAACGCGGGGCGATTGAAAGCTTGGCACATCACGACCGAGGCCGTCTTGTGACCCACACCCGGCAACGCCTCGAGCGCGTCGATGTCCTCGGGAACGCGTCCGCCGTGTCGCTCGACGAGCAGCGCCGCCATGGCCCGGAGGTTCTTGGCCTTCGTGGGGGCGAGCCCCACAGTGCGGATGAGCGCGAGGATCCGATCGACGGGCAACGCAGCCATCGACTGGGGATCGGGGGCGGCGGCAAACAAGGCCGGGGTCACCTCATTGACCTTCTTATCGGTGGTCTGCGCGCTCAGCATCACCGAGACCAGCAGCGTGAACGGATCCTGATGATCGAGCGGAATCGGCGGATCGGGGTAGAGCCTGTCGAGGATCTTCCCGATGCGATCGGCTTTGTCCCTTCGATTCATCGGCTGCGAGTTACAGCTCTTTCGCGTTCGAGTTGATGGCGTACTTGGCGACGATGCTCGCCTTGCCCAGCACATGACCATCGATTGCCGCAAGCACGTCGGAGAAGGTGAACTTACCCTCGACCGGGACTCGATCGACGTCGAGCGCATAAGCGGTGAAACGGTAGTGATGCACGATGCTGTCGTTGAACGGCGGGCAGGGCCCGTCATAGCCGAAGTAGTCGCCGGCCATGTCGGGATCGCCGGCAAACCAGCCCGTGAAATCGTTGATCCCCTGACGGGTGCCCGAAGGCGCCAGCGGACCGTCTTTGCCTTTCGCCGTAATGCCGTCGCTGAACGCCCCCTCGGCCACCGTGCCATCGGGAGCCAGATCGACCAGCACCCAATGACAGAAGTCCGTACGCGGGAGATCTGCGGGCACCAGCCGCCCTTCTTGATTCACGTCGTCGGGCTTGGTC
>JBAVOF010000207.1:0-9414 GCA_049691835.1 Polyangiales bacterium | reverse complement strand
GTCGTCACGACCATTGGCAACACCAACCATACCGGCAAGGCCGATCCGCTCATCGAGAAGAACGACTACCAACTGGTCGTCGGCATCAGCCTGGAGCTCGGGTAGCGCGGGGCGCGCGTCGTGCGGGGGCCCTACTCCCGCGTCGCTGGCACGGCGACCGGCTGCGCCGCTTCAGTCGCCGTGCCTAACGTCGGCGCGGACGAGAACCTCAGGTACCCACGGTAGGTTCCGATGAAAATGCTGTTCCTCGGCCCGAACGAGAACGTGCCCCAAATGTTGTTGAACACCTTCCTGCCATAGTCCTTCTTGCCGAGGGTCTTCTTCGCCACCATACCGGAAACATTGTCCGCAAAATCGTCGCCCTCGAAGTAGCCCTTGATGCTGAAGATGGGCCATCCGCTTCGAAAGTCGAGCGCCGTAAGCTGCCAATCGTGGTGGCCTTCTCGGTCGACGTCGCGATGATACGCATAGACGAGGCCATGCGCGGTCGAGAGCTTGGGTGTGGCGGTCTTGGCGTCGAAGTGTCCGATGGCCGGCCAACCCTCGCGCTTGACGTACGTATCCTTCTGGGCGTCATAGTCGAAGCGCTCGATCCCACCCGCAGTCGGGTTTTCGATGAACGGATCGACGAACCCGTAGGTGTTGCCCACGATCAGATGGTCCTCATACGCCACGACGGAGTTTTCGACCGCCCCGGCGCCTTCCTCAAAGAGGGGAAGCTTGCTTACCAAGGTGCCGTCCTTCTGACGAAAGACGTTCAGATTGACTTGGCCCGGCGCATTGTCGACGATCGCCACGAACCGATCGTCGACCAAGGTCGGCGTTGTGCCACTGCCG
The DNA here is from genome assembly GCA_049691835.1 of Polyangiales bacterium. Lineage (GTDB taxonomy): Bacteria > Myxococcota_A > Polyangia > Polyangiales > Houyiibacteriaceae > SG8-38. The sequence goes on along the minus strand of JBAVOF010000207.1, from coordinate 8,577 downwards.
TTATTGAGATGGCCTGGCTTGATCTTGCGGTCGTTGTCGTAGAAGAGGTGCTGGTCCTTGTAGGTCGGCTTCCAGCTCGGGTCGAGCTCGATGCGCCGGGTCTTCTCGTTGAAGAACAGCTTGTAGAGGCCGACGTTGCTCACGATGTAGACCCCGTCGGGTCCGACCGAGAAGGAGTTTTGGATCTGCTCGAGGGGCTCGTTCTCCATCACCTCGCCAAAGATCTCGATGGCCTCTCGACGCAGCTCGGCGAGGTGATCGACGAGGGTTCCTTCCGCGTCATATCTGTCGGCCTTGGCCACGAATTCCTCAGCCCCGGGCGGCATGCCCTCCGGGTACAAGTGGCGCAGCTTTTCGGGGAACGCGAAGCGTATGATCGCGGTGGTGTAGACCGGCGGGCAGATGCCTGAGCCCTCGTCCACCAAGAGCATCCCGACGACCCCGAATTTCGAGGTGAACCAGATGTGGCCTTCGGCGTCTGGCATGATCGCGGTGAGGTGGTTTTCTGGGCGTTTCATCGCGTCGTCCACCCAATCGCCGGCTTTCACTTCCCGGGCGAGGTCGAGCAGGATCATCTTGTCGCGGACGATCCGGTGGTCGCGGATCGGGATACGAACGATCGTGTTGTCGGCGCCCGGGACGTAGACGTCTCCCTTGGCGTCGAGATAGGAGTACGCGCCCCCCGAAGTGTCGCGGAACATCGCCATGCGGGCCGATTTCTTCGCGAGCTCGAGGGCCTTGCTGCCGCGGCCCGGGAGGGCGACATAGTCGAGCAAACGCCCCTCACCCGTGATGTCGACGATGAGGAGCATCGCGGAATCGCGTCCGAACGAAATCGTGATGACGGTGTGGTCGTCGAGGAAGGTGAAGAACGGCGACATCCCGGAGAGCTTCGTTCCCTTCTCGAGCACGTGGAAGTACTCGACCTTCACCTCGTTGGGAATCGGGCCAGGCTCTTTGCTGACGTCGGACGCGAAGCTGTCCTCGTGCATGGTCGCTGCATAACGACTCGAAAGCTTCGGATGCATCCAGTGGTCGGGCGGCGGTAGCGGCTCCGGCAGGGTCTTGCCGTGGCGCGAGGTCCACTGCGTCCACCACTTCGTTTCGACCCTCGCCTGCTGGCTCACGTAGTCGAACTTCTTGCCTTTGGTCCTGTATTCGTAGCAGCCCTTGTCGGCGCCTCCCACCTCGGATCCCTTCTTGATCTTACTCTTGCCGCAGCCCTCCCCTAGGAATGCCGTGAGAAGCAGAGCGACTAGAACAGGCCACAGCTTCTTCGACATGGTCAACCTCGCTTCATAGACCCGCTTGATTCCCTTAGCGAGTTGCCATCAAGGTGTACGCTGTCACAGCATTTCAGACAAGAGGGCGCGTTTGCTAAGAGACGTGCGCGCGCCATAATTTCAGGCGAGCGCCTGACGCGAAGAGGTTCGCTGGTCATTCGTCGCCGCGTCTATTTGGCTTACGCAGCTTGAAGGGGCCGTTCAGCGCGCGCAGCAAGCGGCCGTCGCGTTGGTAGACATCCGGAAGGAAGATCAGTGCGCCGTCGTCCTCCACATCGATCGTCCAATAGTAAAGCGACACGCGCACGGGCTCGTCGATATAGATCGTCTTGCTCTTCCCGCTCGTCACCTGCGCCTCGATCGCTGGAAGGCTCCATGTCTTCGGGTCGTCGATCAGCAAGGCCGCGAGCTCGAGCGGATCTTTCACGTGGATGCATCCCCAGCTCATGGCGCGAAGGCGTCGATCGTAGCCGAGTTGATTGGGGGTGTCGTGCAGAAGCACGTGGTGCGGGTTCGGGAACATGAACTTTACGTTCCCGAGAGGATTGCCCGGGCCGGGGTTTTGTCGGAGAGTATAAGGGAGCGTGGCCGCGTTGTAGTGTTTCCAGTTCACCGCCTTTGCCGGGACCTTTTTGCCGCTGCTGTCAAATACCTGAAGACCGCGCTGCTCGACGTATCGCGGATCCTTCTTCGCGGCGGGGAGCACGGAGTCGGCGAGCACACCCGGCGGCACCGTCCAGGTTGGGTTCAGCACCAGGTAGTCGATGTCCCCGACGAGCAACGGCGTCTGTGTGAAGGTCTTTCCGACCTGAGCCTCGCTCTGCCAGACCCGTTTGCCATCCTTGAGCAAATAGATCTCGAAGGCGGCGATATTGACGACCACCTGCGTAGGCTTCACGTCGCGTGTGATCCAGCGCGCACGCTCCAGGTTCACGCGAATCTGATCGATGCGCCGTTCAACCGGCACGTTCATCGCGACGATCGTCTGCTTGCCAAGGTCTCCGCTCGGCAGGCGGTGTCGCTTCTGAAACCGGTGCACGGCTTTCTCCAGATCGGCGTCGTAGACCTTGCTTCCGTTGTCGAGGCTCGCTGGCAGGTCTTCGGTGACCGCAAGCCGGTGCCGAATCGCGGGAACGCGTGGATCGCTGCGCCCAACCGAAAGTATCTTGCCGCTCGGGATTCGACCCCAACCTCCGGCCTCCTCGTAACGACGGTACGTCGCAAGCGCCTTCCGGAACTGCGCGTACTTGGGATGCTTCGGCTTGAGTCCGTCGATCCTTTCATAGAGCGACTCGCTCGCGAGAAACTCGCGCACGCCGGCAGCGCCCCGTGCACCCGTCCAGGTCTGGGTGATTGCGACGTTGGGATCGTCTCGTTCCGGATCAACCTTTCCGTAGAACGCGTTGTAAGCGAGGCGTGCCAGGGCGTCCGTCAGGAGAATGTCGAGATCGACTTGCGTCTCAACGTCGGGCGGCGCGCCGAGCTCTCCCTGCAGCTTCTTTAGCCGGTCTAGATGGTAGTCCTCTGGATCGAGCCCGTCGAGACGGATGTCCGAAATCGCACGGAGCAGCTCGTCGATCTTCTTGGGATCGGTCCACACCGGCTGAAAATGAGTCGTCTGGTACAGCTCCGCGATGAGCGAAGTCGCCGTAATCCGCACGCCGCTCACGGTCAGGTGTCCCTGTGCTTGAAGCGCCTCCATGCGGAGTCGAAGTTCCTCTTGAACGGGGGTCTCGTCGCCATGCGCTCCCGACGAGGCCAAGAGCCCGAGAGTTAGACCCGCGGACAAGACAAAGCCTAGACGAAGCGCGCGATAGCCTCCCTGAGACTCGCTCGCGGTCAGTCGCAATGACCTCCTCGTTTCTGCCACCAGGGGTGCCCTGCGTTGCAGTCGTCATCTTCGTCGCCGTCGCCGTTATCGCCATCGTCGGCCTCCATGTCGGAGACGCATACACCGATGCAGGTGTCGACGCAGACGGGATCGGACTCATCGACGCAGGTATTCACGCAGACTTCGATCTGGCAGGTTTGGCCAGCGCCGCAATCGTCCCCGGAGAAGCATTCCGATGGCTCCGAGGGTTCCGGCGAGGTCTCGCAGTTGTCATTGCAGAGCTCGAGGAACCACCGGGCAACCGCCTCGCACGCCCTCTCGGCGTCGATGTGGTCCGTGCAGGCCTCGAGTACGTGCGTCGCAACAGCCTCACACTGGTCTTCGCATGGCGGTGGCTCCAGTTGTTCACAGCGTTTTTCGATGCAGCGCTCGAGGATCTTCTTGGCTGCCTTCTTGCACCTCTTCTCGTCGCCCCCTTGGGCCACGCAGTGCTCGTAGAGCTCGCGCGCTCGTTCGGCACATCGATCCTCGCAGGGGGGCGGCTCCGGAGCCATGCAGATCTCGGCCTTGCAGAGCTGCGAATCCTCGCGGGCTTGTGCAGCACAGGTATCCTCGTCACCGGTCTGGTCGACACACTCCATGTACTGCTGCCGGGCTTCCGCCTCGCACCGTCGCTCACACGTCGGCGGCGGACACTCCTTGACGCACGCGAACAAGCTCTGGATCGCACGGCCGAGGCACTCCTCTCGATCGTCGGTTTCCGCGAGACATTCATCAAGAACGGCGCGCGCGTCCGCCACGCAGTTGTCACGACAGGCACCGGCTGGCATGCCGGCACGATCGGCAGCAGAGTCGAGCACGGCGGCGAGCTCCGTATCCTCACCGGTGTTGTTGCTGCCGCAGCTTTGGAGGAGGAGCGCGGTAACCGCGAGAACCTTCAAAGTGGACGCTTTGGTCATTTGATACCTCCCCGGTCCGGCCAAGTCTGCACACGCCGTGAAGGCATTGTACATCGCGTCGTGCTCCGCCCGGATACGGCATTTGTTCTTCCTATGCTCCCCTGCGGGCCGCGACGGCGGAATTGGCGCTCAGCGGCACACGATCGATTCGGCTCCGAGCTCGGGCGGTGTCTTTTGCCACGGATACCCGGCCTTTGCGAGCTCGAACGCCGTGTCGAAGAGCTTCCTCATGTACACAGGATCGAACTCTTCGTGAGACGTCTCGACGAAGTCCCTCGGGATGGACGCAAGGTTGAATTCCAGACCGTCCCGGCACGTTTGGAGGTAGATGCGATAGAGATCACCGATTCCTTGGGTCCGTACGAGCGACGCGATGGAACGCCGGGCGATGGGAATCAACCTGTTGTCGACCTGCACGTAGCGCGGATCAAGACGCGAGTTTCGGATTACGTAGACTCGGGGTCGGCCGGGGACGTGAAGCTTATCGAGGACTTCTTGCCAGTCGAGACCGGCCGGATAGAGGAACACCTGCGAAGTTACGCCACCGTCCACGTGAAGCTCGTCGTAGCGCTCCTCGCCCGCTTCGACCTCGATCAGCACCGGTGGAAAGGCACCAGGGATGGATGCGGATGCGAGTATGATTTGCCGGATCAATTCCAACGCACGGGGATGACCGCTGTTGGCGATCGCGCCAATTCGCCAAACGACCGGCCGCATCGCGTCGAGATCGGTCGTTCCGATGTTGAGCATACGGCCCTTGCGGTGCTCTTCGGCGATTTTTTCGATCAGCTCTTGATCGACATACTTTTCGATCAAGCGCTGCAGTGGCTTGGTCGAGGCCATGGCGTCCATGCGAAGGCCCTTTAGGGTCCTGCGCTTCTCGAAGATGTCATCCGCAGTGAGCTCCGCCGACACCTCTTTGAGGACATGATCGTATTCTGGCCCGAGGAACGCAAAAGGAGCGACGAGCGCCCCTGCGCTGATGCCGGTCACAGTACTGAACTCGGGCCGGTCCCCAGCCGCGGTCCAGCCGAGCAAGAGCCCCGCGGCAAACGCCCCGTTCCGCCCCCCGCCCGAGATCGCAAGGTAGGCGTGCTCGCGACCGTAGACCCCCGAGTAACGGTCCCGCGTATCGCGGTCGCTCCGTTCCATCCATTCGTGCACCCATGGCGGAGGTGCATCGCCCCAGAAACGGGCGCGGGGAATGCTAGAAACCCCGGCGTCCGCAAGCCGCTCCTCGGGTAGAGGAGCGCGCTCGGGCACGTGCGCACATCCAGTGGCAACAATGAGCATCAGCAACAAGGCCGGCCTCCAAACGCCCCTCCTCGCCGCGATCCTCATGGAGCAAGAACATATCACGGACGCCTCGCGGACAAAAGCCCAGTCGGCTGATCTTCGGCGTTGGAGTCACGGTCTGCGCGGCGTAAAGAGTCGCACCGCCCGCAGGGCCCCACGCGCGACGCACGTGGGCCACAGACACGTCGGCTCTCAAAAATGGGCCCAATGACGACTCGACATGGTAGCATCCCCGCCAGGAACAGCGTGGTTAGCGACCGGCCGTCTAGCACGAATCCTGCGGGGTCCTTCTCGCGACGCCAGCAGCCCTTCATTCGGTACACCTTTTCGACCGCGGTTTCGATGCTCGCCGTCGGTTGGCCGGCCATCGCTGCGGCTGCATCGGGGCACGCCGTATCGTCTCAGATCGACTTTCCCCCGACGCTCGATAGCTACGCTGACGCAGGCCTCACGAACGTCTGGGCCATCCTACGACATCGAATCGAGCAGGTGCCCTTCAACCTGTGGGCTACGCTGCTCTTTGCGGGCGCCATCGTTCATACGTTCATGACCTACCGCTTTCGGCACATCGCACACGTGCTCGAGAAACGCCACCAGGAGAAGCGTCGCGCGGGAACGATCGAGACTCGCGTTTCGTCGGGCGCACGCGTTTTCCACTTCCTCGGCGAGCCGGAGGCTGTGTTCGGCATTTGGACCGTTCCTCTGTTCTTCACCATTGTCTCTTTCTACGACCGCCCAACGGCAGTCGCCTACATCAACGAGGGGGTCAACTTCACCGAAGCCGTGTTCGTCGTGGTGATCATGACCATCGCTTCGACTCGGCCGATCTTGGAGCTTGCCGAAAAGGCATTGCGCCTGCTCGCGCGTCTCGGCGGTGAAACCCCGGTTGCCTGGTGGCTGGTCTTGCTCGTCGTGGGCTCGTTGCTCGGCTCCCTCATCACGGAGCCGGCCGCCATGACGATCTGTGCGTCCCTGCTCGCGGGTAAATTCTATGCGCGCCGTCCCGCCAAGCACCTGGCGTATGGCACTCTCGGCCTGTTGTTCGTGGCAATCTCGGTGGGCGGTACTTGGACGAATTTCGCAGCGCCGCCAGTCCTCATGGTTGCCGACGCCTGGGGTTGGACGACGCGCCACATGGCCACCCATTTTGGTTGGAAGGCGATGCTGGGTGTGCTGATCGCGACGGCAGGATACTACGTGCTCTTCCGTCGCGAGTTGCACCGTCTGGGGCACGGGGCCCTCGTGACTACGCCTGAGCAGAGCTCCGAGCTGCCGATCCCATGGTGGGTCACCCTGGGCCACCTCCTCTTCATGGTCTCGGCCATCCTGAACTCGCACAATCCGAAGCAGCTCATCTTCGTGATGCTTTTCTTCCTCGCCTTCGTAGAGGTCACCGACGACTTCCAGCGCAACTTCACCTTGCGGCCGTCTGTCATGGTCGGGTTTTTTCTCGCGGGTCTCGTCATCCACGGGGGGCTTCAGCAGTGGTGGATCGCCCCGGTGCTCGGCAGCCTGAGCGCGCTTCCGCTGGCGTTGGGGACCACTGTACTGACCGCCTTCAATGACAACGCAGCGATCACCTACTTGTGCACGTTGGTTCCGACGATGACCGAAGGCATGAAGTACGCCGCGGTGGCGGGCGCAGTGACGGGAGGCGGGCTGACCGTGATCGCCAATGCGCCTAATCCGGCCGGTCAATCGATCTTAGGAAAGCACTTCGAAGGCGGCATCAGCGCAGCGGGGCTTCTTGCAGGTGCGCTCCTACCGACGCTGATTGTCCTCGGTTGCTTCATCGCCTTCCACTGAGCGCGTCGATTCCGATTGATGCCGCGTCACCGGCGTGGGACCATTCGGGAACGAGGCTCTTTTGCCACTGCAACTACGATTGCGCGCACAACTGCGCTTAGCAGAGGGATTACAGCCTGCTGCAGCACAAGTACCCAACATCGTGGTGTACTCGCCGCTTCGCGGCTGCGTACTGCGTCTGGAATCCTGCAGCTCCGTGGGCTCACGTCCACTTCGCCTTGCAAGATTCCAACCACCCCGCGGGGACCGGATTTGATGCGGTTGTGCGAGTGCATGGCGCAGCGGGCGTCAGTCCACGAAGCTGCACGAGCACGCTCGTACTGAATCCGGCACAAGACGAAGAAAGCCGGCGCAGTTTGAGCCGGCTTGTGAAATCCCGAGACAGGGGTGACAACTCGGCTCTTCTCCGAGAGAAAGCACAAGGAGGAGGGTTGGATGACGAAGGTAGAGCAGGTTCGGCTTGCGAGATGGCGGATGAAAGTGCTTCGGCACGTCGCAGAGACGACGCAGAATGTCTCTCAAACGTGCCGGTACTTCGGGATTTCCCGCAAGGCGTTCTACAAGTGGAAGGCACGCTACGAAGAGCTCGGGGAGGCGGGTCTATGTGATCGGTCCCGTGCTCCCCGCCACTCGCCTCGGTCGACCCCCGAAAACGTGGTTCGAAAGATTCTCTATCTGCGCCAAAGGTATCATTTCGGTCCTGGGCGAATTTCGGACTACCTGTGGCGGTATCACGAGATCTCGATCGCGGCCTCGTCGGTTCACCGTATTTTGTGCAAGCACGGCGTCAACCGACTGCCGGCCAACCAGAAACACCGACCCCACAGACAGCGCTGGAAGCGTTACGAAAAGCGCCAGCCAGGTCACCGACTGCAGGTCGACGTGAAGTTCCTCGAGCGCATCCCTGGGACCCAAAAACGCTTCTACCAGTTCACAGCCATTGACGACTGTACGCGGATACGGGTCTTGAAGATCTACGACGCCTGCAACCAGAAGACCGCGATTCAGTTCATCGATGAGGTGATACGACGGCTTCCGTTTCGCGTGCACGTGGTCCAGACCGACAACGGCGCTGAGTTCCAGTCTAAGTTCCGCTGGCACCTACAGGACCGCGACGTCCGGCACGTCTACATTCGACCGCGAACACCCCGACTCAACGGCAAGGTAGAGCGCTCCCATCGAATCGACGATGAAGAGTTCTACCAGCTCCTGGAAGACAGCTCTGTTCGTGAGAGCATCCGCCTGTTCAACAAGAAGCTGCGGGACTGGGAGGACTACTACAACTTCGATCGACCGCACGGAGCGCTCGATGGACAAACTCCCTACGAACGTCTACTACAGAAAACGAGAGCCGAACTGTCCCTGGTCTCCTGAGGCATTACATGAAATCACTGGTCGGGGC
>JBAVOF010000206.1:0-17759 GCA_049691835.1 Polyangiales bacterium | reverse complement strand
AGAGCAGGACGTCGCCGCTCACCATCGGTCGAGCGGTGCGAAGCTGGACGAGTGCATCCTCTGTCCGCCCAGCGTCGAGGTACATCATCGCAAGATTGATCCGAGGGACTGGGTCTGCGCCCAACCCCTCGATGGTCGCGAGGTATTCACGCTCGGCCCCCGCCAGGTCCCCGCCTTCTTCGCATGCGAGCGCGAGATTGAATCGCGCTGCGATCAGCTCTGGGTCGAGGTCGACGGCCCGCTCCAGTGCCTCCGTCGCCTCTGATAGCTTGCCGTGCTCGCGCAGAACCACTCCCAAATTGTTGAACGCCTCGGCGAAATTGGGATCGACCTCGGTGGCGCGGCGATAGGCACTCTCGGCGGACTTCCAGTCTCCCGTTGCTTCATGCGCCAACCCATAGTCGAGCCACGCTCTGGCGTCGTTCGGATCGGCGGCAAGCGCCTGCTCGAACATCCGCGTGGCCTCAGCCACCTTGCCCTCGGTGAGCAACTTTTCTCCGCGCAACACCTCGGGACTTGCACTCGGATGGCTGACGATCTCCGCGGTCACGGGCACAGTCGGCGCGCCACGGCTAGCCCCGCAAGCGGCGACGAGCGCGAGGAGCACTGGGGCTCGACGGCGGAGCGCGGCGGACCCGATCACGGCACCCCGACTCTCGCATGGAAGGCGAGGATGCGCGTGAAAAGCGTCCGCTGCAGGCGGGTCAGAAGCTCGGGGTCCTGGAGCTTCTTGCCGTCGGCGTCCGCGACGTAGAACACGTCGGCCACGCTCTGCCCTTCGGTGTTCACCTTGGACAGCGCGATGGTCAGATCCAACTCATGGAGCGTGCGTGCGATCTCGTGAAGAAGACCAATTCGGTCTCGCGTGAAAACGTCGACCACCGTGTATCGCGACGACGCACTGTTGTCGACGCTGATCTGGGTGGGAACCTCGGGACCCGGCCGCACGGACCATGGTGGCGGCGTGCTTTGCCGAGCGATCAGATCTTGCGCCGAGACGCGATTGGTGAGTCGATGGGCGATGTCTTCTTGGAGAGCCTCCCCGAGCCTGGTCGGTGTGGGGGTGTTGTCGCCGACCTTGACCCAGAACACGTCGAACGCTTCGTCTCCAGACTTTCGTTGCCGAGTATAGATTTGTGCTGCCAGAACCGACAGGTCGTGGGCCGCGAACACCGCGGTGAGGTCCGCGAGGAGGCCCGAGCGGTCGGACGAGACGACGACGATCTCCTCGACGTCCTCGCTCGGCCCCGGTCCAACGCGCACAGTCGCGAGACCCTCAGCCCGGTCGCGTGAGATTCGCGCATGCCGACGGACGACGTCGACTGGATTGGCAAGGAAGTACCGATCCGGCATCTCGTCGATGAAGCTCTGCAGCTGTTCCTGACCAGCATCACCTGCGAAGCCCACCACGGCTTGCAGCTTCACTTCCAGAACGCGATTTTCGGTCTGCAGCTGCGCATTGCCCGATTCGAGCTGGGCGAGCGTCGCCAGATAGAGATCCTCGAGCGCTCGTGCCTTCCACGACGTCATCGCCTTTGGATTGACCGTCGAGACGACCGTCACGGTGCACAAGAACAAATCACGGAGACGCTCCGGCGTCTGCACCATCTTCACGACTTCGTTGAGGCCCTGGGGATCGTGGATGTCTCTCTGGGTCGCCCAACGATAGAGCGAGCTGTGCTCACGGACGATCCAGCCAACGTGCTGTGCGTCGACCGCGCCCAGCCCCAGCCGAAGCGCAACGCTCTCCGCGAGGCGGGCGCCGGCTTCGTCCTGATTGCGTCCTCGCATTCGGCCGAGCGAATGCAGTAGCACAGCCAAAAACAGAGGAAGACGCCGTGGGGCCTCTGCCGCCAGGCGAGCGGACAATGCGCGTCCCTGGCTCTCGCCTCTGGTCAGCGCCTGTAGGTGCTCGAGCGCCTTGATCGCATGAACGTCGGCCGTGTAGACGTGAAACACGTCGTGGTACACACGTCCGACCAGCGCCTCGAACTCGGGAATCATCGCCGAGACGAGCCCGACCTCGTGCAATTCGGCGATGGTCGACCCGCTTCGAAATGGGGACTCGTCGACGTTCTTGAGCAACCACAGGAATATCTGCGTGGCTTCTTCGGAGTCTTGTAGGCGAAGCCGCCATCGTTTGTCGGGCGCGATGCGCGCGATGGCATCCAACGCTGAGTGATCAGGTCGCTTCATGTGGCGCAGCGCTTGACGATAGAATCGGAAGGCAAGTGCTGGATCACCGTCTAGCCGCTGGGGATTCTCCAAGGTGATCGTGTCGTCCGCCATGATGATCCCGTGCGCGAGCTTTCGAAACGTGGTGGCGCGGGTACGGTTGCGTGGGCGTGCGCGATCCAACATGCGTTCGGCGGTGAGGGCCACGATGCGAGCGTGCCGATAGTACGCTTGCATGAACTGTTCCACGCCTAGCGTGACGCCGTCGACGAAACCCAGCTCCTGGGAGATCTCTTCCTGGTCACCGAACGTGAGGCGATCCTGTTGGCGACCGGCTCGCAGGTGCAGGAGGTTACGGACGCGCCATAGCATTTCCCCGGCGTCCTCGAGCTCCCGCACCTCCCGAGCCAACAAGGCGCCGGTGCGCACGTAGTCCTGCTCGCTCCTAGCCCCCCATCGGGCCCGCGCGGCCCACTCGGCCACGTCCATGTCTCTCAATCCGCCGCGACCCTGCTTCACGTCGGGCTCCAGAAGATAGAGACTGCCTCCGAAACGTCGGTGGCGCGCCTCCGTATCCTGCTCGAGCGCATTCAGGAACTCGACCAGATACGGCTCGAACACGTGTGCGCGCGCGCCGCGCTCCAGATCATCGAGAAGGGAGCCGCTGCCCGCAATTCGCCGGAAGTCGATGAGTGTCGTCGTCGTTCGAATGTCCTCTCGGGCCAAGCTCAGCGTCTCCTCGACGCTTCGAACCGCGTGTCCGATGTCCACTCCGAGATCCCACAACGGGTAGAGCAAGCCCTCGGCGAGGGCTCCGACGAAAGGATCGTCCGAGTCGTCACAAAGGAACACGACATCGACGTCGCTGTGCAGTCCCAGGGTAGACCTCCCGTAGCCGCCCACGGCAACCAACGAGACGCGCCCGCGCGGCTCGTGCCCCAGGGATCGCGTCGCGGCGTCGGATGCGCAGAACAGTGCACTCAGCAGACCGTCGAGAGCTCGCGCGTGCGAGCGCGCTGTGACCACGCCCGGGTCCCCACGGCGCACCGCGTCCTCGAACGCTCGGCGGTATCCCCCGAGGTAGCCACTGCAGGTCTTGCCGAGCGAGGGTGCGAGGCCACCCAGATCGACGACCGGACTGGATCCATCCGACAACGGTCAGCGAGTATGACTGTCCGTCGCGTGCCGAGCAACCGATCTGTCTACCGAGCCAGCAAGTACGAAGCGATGCCAGACGCGATACCGTCAGCCAAGGCCCGCCGATAGTTGCCGTGGGTCAACGCGCGAGCATCCGGCTCGTATGTCAGAAAGGAAGCCTCCACCAGAACCGCCGGCATCCGGGCTCCGACCAAGACATAAAACATCGCTTGCCTGACGCCACGGTCCGATAGGCTTGGGAGAACGGATCGCCCTCGGTTCAGGGTGTGACGCTGGATCTTCCCGGCGAGAGTCAGGGAACCCTCCGCCTGGCCCCTTCGATGATGCTTCGCGAGTAGGCTTTGGATCCCGCTCACCTCGACCACGCGCGTCCCGTTCTCGCGTGCGGCGAGCCGGAGTGCTTGTCGATCGTTCGTCGTATCGAGCACGAAGGTCGTGACGCCACCTCGTCGAACGGGCTCCGAGCTAGCATTCAAGTGAATGGATACGAAAGCATCGGCTTCCATTGCGTTTGCCAACGCGCAGCGCTCTTCGAGCGAGAGATCGACGTCGCGCGAACGCGTCAGCATGACCTGGGCACGTGGCATGATCGACCGCAATCGACTTGCCGTGAACTCGGCCAGCTCCAGCGCCAACTCAGACTCGACGAGCCCGAGCTCCGCGTTTGCCGCGCCCGGTTCGCGGCCCCCATGCCCCGGATCCAGCACCACCACCGGCCTGCTCTTCTTGTTCGAGCCGCGGGCCGAGCTCACGTCGATGACGATGCGGTAGGGATCGGTGAGGAAAAACACCCTGCCACTCGCGCCCGGTTGAAGATCCAGCACGACACGCGGATTAGGGGTGGCGAGACGCACCCGCCGCAAGCCGCCTCGCTCCACAGACTGCAGAGCAGGAACCTCATCGCCCCACTCGGTGTCCTCGAGCTCGATGGAGATGCGAGCGGGGAGCACGCCTTGCGCTGGGAGTAGGCTTTGGTGAAATAGGGGCGCACCCTCGAAGAGCAGAACGACACGAACGCCAGCGGCCTCTGCCGCGTCGGTTCCGTACACATCGATGCGCGCCAGACGGGCCTTCTGACGCTCGGGCTGCTCGGGCACCGCAACCTCGGGAGGCGGCTCAGGAAGCGCCCGATCGGGCATCGACGACGAGTCGCCCTGACAGCCCGTCGCGGCCAGCATAAGCCCGAGCAGGCAGAGCACTGCTATGGTCATCCCGCACCGAATGCTCGCGTGTGTACGCGACGGCGCTCGGATCGTCAATGAAGCCGCGCTCGTTGACCCGCCTCAACCGATCGCTTAGCTTCCGCGGCATGGCGGGGCTGACCTATCGCGGTGCCGGTGTCGACATCGAAGCCGGCGAGCAACTCGTCGAGCGGATCAAACCGCTCGCACAATCGACTCGATCAGAGCACGTGCTGGGCTCACTGGGCGGTTTCGCCGGGCTTTGTTCGGTACCATCGGACATCGAGGACCCCGTCCTGGTTTCTGGCACGGACGGCGTCGGCACGAAGCTCAAACTCGCCTTCGAGCTGGAGCGACACGACACGATCGGAATCGACCTCGTTGCCATGTGCGTCAACGACATAATCACGGTAGGCGCACGACCCTTGTTCTTTTTGGATTACTTCGCAACGTCCAAGCTCGACGTGGATCAAGGCGAGGCCGTCGTTAAAGGCATCGCCGAAGGGTGCCGCCGAGCGGGGTGCGCGCTTCTTGGAGGCGAAACGGCAGAGTTGCCAGGCTTCTATGCTTCGGGCGAATACGATTTGGCCGGCTTTGCCGTGGGCGTCGTCAGCCGCAAACGTATCGTCGATGGTCGAGCGACCAAGCTCGGCGACGTGCTGGTAGGAGTTGCCTCGTCGGGCCTGCACTCGAACGGGTTTTCCTTGGCCAGGCGTGCGCTCTTCGATGGCAACTCGCCGCTATCGCTCCATGACTCGTTCGAGTCCGCCGGCACTTTGGGCGAGGCGTTGCTCCGTCCCACAAAAATCTACGTCCAAGCCGCGCGCATCGCCGTGGAGCACGACGTGCATGCGATGTGCCACATCACCGGTGGAGGCCTACCGGAGAACCTTCCCCGCGTCATCCCCGAGGATCTCGGGATTGCGATCGACGCGGGCTCCTGGACGCCCGACCCCATCTTCCGTCTGATCCAGGAGCGAGGTGAGGTCGCCGATGCGGAGATGCGGCGCACGTTCAACATGGGCGTCGGGTTCACGATGGTGGTGGACCCGCGGCGGGCTCCGAGTCTGTTGGACGCTCTCACCGCGAGCGGCGAACGCGCGTTCATCATGGGGAGCGTCGTGGACGGCGAAGGCGTGTCGTTTTCCAACTAGAGCGACTCATGAATGTCGTCGTCCTCGTTTCTGGCCGCGGTTCGAACTTGAGAGCGATCTGTGAAGCCGTCGACGCGGGTGCGTGCGACGCGGTCATCGTAGGCGTCGTTTCGGATCGTAAGACGGCGGCCGCGCTCGAGTTCGCTGAGCAACGGGGCATCGCCACGCGGGTGGTATCCTTCCGAAAAGGCACGGAGCGCCGCGCCTGGAATGAATTGCTCGCTCAAGAGGTCCATGCGCTTGGGCCGGACCTAGTCGTCTTGGCGGGATTCATGCGCGTGCTCGGCGCACCAGTGCTCGAACGGTTTCCGGGGCGGATCATCAACGTGCATCCCGCCCTACTGCCTTCGTTTCCCGGGCACAATGCCCCCCAAGAAGCGCTCGACGGAGGCGTACGCATCAGCGGATGCACGGTGCACATCGTCGATGCGGGCGTAGACACCGGTCCCATACTCGCGCAGGCCGCGGTCCCCGTGCTCGCGGACGACACCGCGGACACCCTTCACGCTCGAATTCAGATCCAAGAACATAGACTCTTGCCGCGGGTGATTCAGCAAATCGCCGTCGGCAGAATTACGCTCGACCCGCTGCGCGTCGGCACTCCGGTCTCGGACACCACTCGATCGCTCACGGTGCCGGACGTGTAGAGCCGTGCTGACCAGCTTTTACGACGTCGTCATTTTGGGCACGCATCTCGAGCCCTTGCTCTGCGCAGGATTGCTCGCCCGTGAAGGTCTCCGCGTCCTGGTTCTCGGCCAGGGTGTTCCCGACCCTTCCTATACGCTGGCGGGGACCGAGGTGGAGCCGAACCACCTGATAGTAACCGGAGCACAGAGCCCGATCGTTCAAAGCACGCTCGATGCGCTCGCACTGCGGCAAGACGTCCGCCAACGGATCGTCGACCGGGCCAACATATTTCAACTCTTGCTTCCGGACCATCGGATCGACGTTCACCCCGAGGTCGACAAGTGGCTCTCCGAGCTGGATCGAGAGCTGCCCCAGGTGAGACGCCAGGCCGCCGACATCACCAGGACTTTGAGCGAGGTTCGAGTAGAGCTCGACGCGCTCGTAGCTCACGACCTGATCTGGCCGCCGGAGACCTTTCTCGAGCGTCAGCGATTCTCGCTGACGTCCACGGCCCGACGCTTCGACCGGCAGGGACAGGGTTGGACGTCCTGGAACCAGCTTCCGAGAAACCACCCGTTGCGCACGGCGTTCGAAGCCATACTGCCTCAGGTCTCCGGTTTGCTCCCGGCGCAGCACTCAGATCTGTCCCGCGCCCGCCTTCACGGGCATGTCCTCGGCGGGGTGACCGAGCTCACCGGCGGATGGCCCTGGTTTCGTGAAGCGCTATTCGCGCGAATTCGTTCGTGGGGAAGCGACGTGAGGGCACGCGATCGGGCGGAATCCATTGACCATGAAGGCCGGCGGCGTCACACGATTCGCCTCGCGCGCACGGGCGAAGAGATCGGGTGCTCGCAGCTTGTGCACGGCACACCGATCTCTGACCTCTCCCAGCTGCTCCCCGAACGCGCACCGGTGTCCGCGATCTTCGAGCGCGTAGGCGAGCCTCGCCCCCGCGCGTATCGCTGCTCGGTGCACGTCCTGATTGCCAGATCCGGGGTTCCAAGCGCGCTCGAGCCTCTCGCTTTGCTCTGCTCGAGCGTAACCAATCCGGACAAGGCGTTCATGCTGCGACGACGCGATGTCGGAGACGACCGAGTGCTGCTCACCGCAAGCAGGCTCGTCGAAGAACACTTGATCGACACCGCCTCTTCACCCCTTCGCTTCGTTCGCCAGGATGCTTTGGATGCGATCCGCACCGTCGTCCCTTTCTTCGACGATCATGTCATCTGGATTGATAGCCCTCACGACGGATTGCCGCCGCGCGCGGTCGATGGAGCCACCGCACTTCCGTGCAGTGATCCTTGGACGAGAGGTCCTCATACGATGAACGCCGTGTACGACTACCCGACGCGACGCGCCCTCGGCGTGTGTGCGCTGCCCACACGCACGCCGGTGCGGGGCTTGTTTCTCTGCAACGCCCAGGTAGCACCAGGTCTTGGTTTCGAAGGGGCTTTCCTCACCGCAACGTCCGTGGCGCGCATCATCGGGTCGCAGTACCGTCGACAGGACTGGTTGCGGCGGGGCCCCTGGGCGAGCCGACGCGTTTAGGGCATCTCCTCCGACGCTCTGGTATGCTTTAGCCCATGGCGGCACCTCAGGAGGCACCGAGACTCACACTTCGACAATTGTTACGGCTAATGGTCGAGCGCGGTGCTTCCGATTTACACGTCACGACGGGCTCTCCGCCGCAACTGCGTATCGATGGTTCGCTCGTTCCGCTGCGCACCCCTCCGCTTAAGCCTCGCGAAAGCAAGGCGCTCTGCTACGAGGTTATGACGGAAGACCAGCGGTTGCGCTTCGAGAAGGGGAACGAGATCGATTTCTCATTCGGTGTCAAGTCGCTCTCACGCTTTCGAGCCAACGTTTTTCTCCAGCGTGGTGCCGTGTCCGGGGCGTTTCGCGCGATTCCTTTCGAGATTCGGGAGCTCTCCGAGCTCGGTGTACCGCCGGTTGTCGAGGAGCTGTGCACGCGCCCGCGCGGGCTCGTGTTGGTCACGGGTCCGACGGGTTCGGGCAAGTCTACGACTCTGGCTTCGATGATCGACAAGATCAACCGGGAGCATCGCAATCACATCGTGACGGTCGAAGATCCGATCGAGTTTCTCCATTCGAACAAGCTGTGTGTCGTGAATCAGCGGGAGGTTGGCTCGGACACCGCCGGGTTCAAGGATGCGTTGAAGTACGTCCTGCGTCAGGATCCCGACGTCGTTCTGGTCGGCGAGATGCGCGACTTGGAAACCATCGAAGCGGCGCTGACAATTTCGGAAACGGGTCACTTGGTCTTTGCCACCCTGCATACCAACACGGCCGTGCAGTCGATCAACCGTATCATCGACGTCTTCCCGTCCGGTCAGCAAAGCCAGATCCGCGCGCAGCTGTCGTTCGTTCTTCAGGGCGTGGTCAGTCAGATGCTGCTCCCTCGGACGGACGGGCCCGGTCGTTTGATGGCCTGTGAGGCGCTGGTCCCGAATGCGGCCATTCGAAACCTCATCCGCGAGGACAAGATCCATCAGATGTACGGGATCATGCAGACCGGCCAGGGTTCGTCGGGCATGCAAACGATGAATCAGTCTCTGCTGCATCTGGTCGCCCAGGGCCTCCTGGACCGGGAGCTCGCTGAGATCCGGTCTCCCGAGCCTGACGAATTCCGCCAAATGCTCCAGAACTTAGACCAAAAGGGTTACCGATAGACCTGCTGCGCGGCCCCTGATTCGGCTTCCCTCCGGATTTTTACTATTGTGAATGGTGGGGTCTAGGTAATGGGAAGCACAGTCAGAGGCCGGCGCGGGATACCACTGCTTGTGGTTATATTGTGCTTGCTGTTTTCTGCTGGAGCCGCAGCCGACGAGCAAAGCAGCTCGGTCGAAGATCGAGCTGACGCGGCCAAGTCCTACGACCAGGGCACCTCCGCATATCTCTCGGAGCGCTACGAGCTCGCCGCCCACTGGTTCGAGCGCGCGTATCGCTTGGTGCCCACGTCGACGGCACTTCTCCAAGCAGTCAGGGCTCACGACAAAGCGGGCAATCCGATTCGAGCCGCCAATCTCGCGCTTCAACTGCGGGACGACTACCCATCGGACGAACGCGCGGAAGAGACCGTCGAGGCGGTGATCGGGGCGGTCCGACCGACGAACGTGATGGTCGCGGCGGAGTGCGCAAAGCAATGCACGCTCGAGCTCGACGGCGCTCTCATTCAACATCCAACCTTCTTCGTGACACCCGATGTGGAACACTCGCTCACGGCTGCGTTCGGCGACGGTGAGACATCGGTTTACGTCCAGGGAGCGCCCGGTGAGCGCAAAGCGGTGAAGCTGGCCGCTCCGGCACCGCCACCACCACCACCGGTGCCGCGATGGGCGTTCTTCTCGTCCCTCGGAGCGACGGTCGCACTGGGCGCAGTCACGGTGTGGTCCGGCATCAATGCCAACAACGGCGTGGACGCCTACGAGTCAGCGGCGCGAAGTGCCAATTCTCCGGGCATCAACAACGGCGGATCGCCGACACCGCAGGAGCAGGCCCAGGCGCTCTTGGATGATGGTCAAGCCAAGGAACGGCGGACCAACATTCTGATCGGCGTAACGGCCGGAATGGCAGCAAGCACCGCCATTGTCGGCGTATTTACCAACTGGAAGGGGCGATCCCGCGACGTCGCCTCCAACCGGGTGGAACCCGCGATTGGGGTCAGTGCCAAGGGCGGCGCAGTGACGATCAAAGGACGCTTCTGATGAACGCACCCGCGGGCGTATCAGAGGGCGAGCGCATCTCGCGACCCATGGCGGGCCGACAGCTGGGCCGCTACGAGATCCTGACGCAGTTGGCATCTGGTGGCATGGCATCGGTGTATGTCGCACGCGCTCAGGGGGTTGCGGGCTTCGAGCGACTGGTCGCGATCAAGGTATTGCATCCTCATCTCGCCTACGAACAGGAGTTCATCAGCATGTTCCTGGACGAGGCGCGCCTCGCCGCGAGGATCCGGCACATGAACGTCGTGCCCACGCTCGACGTCAGTGACAGTCCTGGCGACGGATACTTCCTCGTGATGGAATACATCGAAGGGGATCATCTCGGTGCGCTGCTCGGCTGCGCCGCCAAGCAGGGCGAACGGCTTCCCCGGCCCTTCGTGTGTCGGGTGCTCTTCGATACGCTACAAGGCCTGGGCGCCGCGCATCGGCTCTCCGACGAGCATGGGATACCGCTCAAGCTCGTCCACCGCGACGTCTCGCCGCACAACGTTCTCGTCGGAACAGACGGTATTGCAAGGCTCACCGACTTCGGGGTGGCAAAGGCCGACGTTCGGATGGCCTCCACGAGAGCGGGTCAGTTCAAGGGCAAGCTGTCGTACATGGCGCCTGAACAGGCTTCATCGAGCGACACGGATCAACGCTCCGACCTGTTCAGCGTTGGGATCATTCTCTGGGAGTCGCTCACCGGAAGGCGTCTCTTCAAGGGAGAATCGAATGGCGCGACGCTGAACAAACTGCTCAATGACACGGTCGTGAAGCCCTCGGAGCTTTGGCCGGATCTCGAACAGTTCGATCACGTCGTGATGAAGGCCCTCAGCCGAAATCCCGAAAACCGATTTCAAACCGCGGACGAGTTCGCTGAAGCCCTGGATGAAGCGGCTGGCCGTGCCGGCGTTGCCAAGACTCGAGACGTCGCTGAAATCGTGCGTACCTTGGACGCGGAGAAACTCCTGGCCGAACGCAACCGCGTGCGCGACGCCATCGAGGTGCTGGGACGCGCGGAGTTCGCACAGTCGAAAGTTCCGATGCCTCGCGAAGGCACACCGTCGTCGAGCCAAACGTACAATCGAGATCGTGGCACCGGGTCATATGTCCATGGCAGCGTCTCGGGGGTACTCAGCGACGGCACACCCGTGGTGGTTCGGGCGGCGCCGGACTCCCATGTGCTCAAGTGGTTCGTCATGGTTCTTGCGGTCGTGGTCTTCTTGTACGCCGGTTTCCTGGTATTGCAGCTCCTGCGGCCCCAGGCCGCGCCCACGCAGAGTCCTGCGGTGCAGGTAGAGGCTGCCCCCGCGGTGACGCCCCCAACACCCGTGACTGCCGAACCGGCCGAAGACAAGGCTGCACAAGCCGGTGAGACAGGAAACGACGTGCCTGCGCAGGCCGAGCCAGCACCGGAACGTAAGAACAGCACCTCATCGCCGCGGTCCCGACGACGACGGGCGAGCGCGAAGAGCCAGACCGAAGGGGCGAGCCCCCCTTCGGCGCAAAAGCCAGCGCAGAACGACGAGCCGCCCCCGCCCGCTCCGGCACGGACGGTCGAACCAGTCGACATCGACATCCAAAATCCGTACCGGAACTAGGCCAGCACTGGGTAGTCAGGGCGGAATTCCACCTCCCTTTTGACCAGGCGATCCGAGATCAGCTAGGATTTTGAAAGGCCCAGAGGGGATTGGGCGGAGAATTCATGGCCGAGTGGGTATACGAAGCGCGCACTCGCGCGGGCGAAGTTCAGACCGGGATCATCGAAGCGGACACCAAGGAGGCCGTGCAGTCCAGGCTGCGCGCGCGACAGCTCAACCCGGTCAAGATCAAGAAGAAGTCCCGGGAGCTCCGTCTTTCGTTTGGCACCGGCGTCACGCCAAAAGAGCTGGTCGTATTCACCCGTCAGTTCGCGACGATGATCGACGCCGGTCTACCGCTCGTCCAGTGTCTAGACATCCTCTCCTCACGCGGGGAGAACAAATCACTCAATACGATCCTCAAGGACGTCAAAGACCACGTCGAACAAGGCGGCACGTTCTCGGACGGTCTAGCGAGACATCCCAAACTCTTCGACGAGCTCTTCGTCAACCTGATCCGCGCCGGCGAAATGGGCGGCATTCTCGACACCATCCTCAATCGTCTCGCAGGATACATAGAGAAACGGGTCAAGCTCGCCCGGCAAGTCCGAGGCGCGATGGTTTACCCCACTGCGATCTTCCTGGTCGCGATCATCGTCGTGGTGGTGATGCTCGCCTGGGTCATCCCGAGCTTCAAGGCGATGTTCTCGGAGTTCGGCGGGGAGGATTCTCTGCCCGCGCTCACGCAGCTGGTGATCGCAGCCTCCGAAGGGTTCCTGTCTAACGTGCACTGGATCCTCCTGGCGGTGGGCGCGTTCGTCTTTGCGATCACTTGGACGTATCGACAACCAGCGGGCAAACATTTCTTCCATCGGACCTTGTTGGTCTTGCCCATTCTCGGACCGGTCATGCGGAAGATATCTGTCGCACGGTTCACTCGTACGTTGGGCACTCTGCTCTCGGCAGGTGTCCCGATCCTCGACGCTCTCGACGTCGTGAAGAAGTCGGCGGGCAACGTGGTGGTCGAAGGAGCGATTCAAGAGACTTCCAACAAGATTCGCGAGGGCCGTACGATGGCCGAGCCCTTGATGGAAACCAACGTGTTCCCGCCGATGGTCGTTCAGATGATCGGCGTTGGAGAGCAGACCGGCGCCTTGGACACCATGCTCAACAAGATCGCGGACTTCTACGAAGACGAGGTCGATGTTGCGGTCGCCGCTCTCACCTCGTTGCTGGAACCGCTGATGATGGTGTTCATCGGCGGTATCGTCGGTGTGATCCTGATTTCGATGTACCTGCCAATCTTCTCGATTGCGGGTAAAGTCAACGCGGAGTGATCCAGCAGGCCGAGAACACGACCCCAGGTCGCGAGGAGCCCAATCCGTACCGACGGTTGCAGTGGGTTCTTGGCGGCAGGCTCATCGTCGCTACCGTACTGCTGGGCGCGACGATGTACCTGGCTCTCGACGCGATTCGGTACGGCCGGTTCACCCCCACTTTTCTTCTGATTCTGATTTCGGCCATTTACGGCTCGTCCATTCTTTTCGGCGTCTGGCTGCTCACTGGGAGCCGCGCGAATCTCGTCGCGGCCTCCGTCACCACCTTGGACGTGCTGCTGATCACCGGCTTGGTGTACCTGACCGGCGGCGCGGGGAGTATCTTCTCCTTCCTCTACGGAGCACAGATCCTCACCGCGGCGCTCACCCTGGGTCCGAGGGCAGCCTATGTCACCGCCGCCGCGAGCCTGCTCTGCTACTTCCTGCAAGGTATCAGCCTCAACCTCGGGTGGCTGCCACCGCCGCCCGACCAACCTCTCAGTCAATACGTGCTCAGCTCCCGAGATTTCCAGCTGGCGATGGTCTCCAACCTGGTCGGCATCGGGGCCGTCGCGCTCCTCGCGACCAACCTCGCGCGTCGCGCACAGCTGGTAGGCGCCCAGCTGGTCGAAGCAAAGCAAAGTGCTGCACGATTGGTGCGCCTCAATGATGACATCGTTCGCTCAATCGCATCCGGCTTGATAACCGCAAACGACGACGGCGTCATTATTGGTGTCAACCGCGCAGCGCGGGAGATCCTCCGGGACCGCACCGGGACGCTTCTCGGCGAGCCGCTTTCGAGAGTCCTCCCGGACTACGCCACCCAGCCGCTCAGCGAGCCACCCAAGCGGGCCGATGTGAACGGGATGCGCGCCGACGGAACGGAGTTTCCGATGGGTTACACCCTGAGCGCGCTTCTGGACGCCGACGGCAATCGCTCCGGCCTACTCTTGGCGTTTCAAGACCTGACCGAAATCAAGACACTCCGGCGACGAGCAGAGGCTGCACGGCGATTGGCCGTCCTCGGACAACTCGCGACCGGGCTGGCCCACGAAATCCGTAACCCGCTGAGCTCGATATCGGGTTCGGTGGAAATGGTCCGGGAGGGCA
The DNA here is from genome assembly GCA_049691835.1 of Polyangiales bacterium. Classification (GTDB taxonomy): domain Bacteria; phylum Myxococcota_A; class Polyangia; order Polyangiales; family Houyiibacteriaceae; genus SG8-38. The sequence continues at coordinate 3,733 of JBAVOF010000206.1, read as the reverse complement.
ACGCACTGAGCCCTGAGGACCGACGGCTCCTAGGCATCGTCATTTCTGAGGTCGAACGCCTGAACTCGCTGGTCACGACGATGCTGCAGGTGGGACGACCGAGTCAGATCGAAAGGAAGCCCGTGGACCTTCGCGCGATCGCAAGCGAGGTGGCTGCGGTAGCTCGCGGCGAAGCGACCGCCAGCAACGGTTTGCAAATCGAGGAGACTGGCGCGGATGAACCGATCATCGTCACCGTCGATCCAGATAGGATGCGCCAGGTCGTGTGGAACCTGGTGAAGAACGCGGTGCAGGCCTCACCCAGACGCGGCAAGGTCGAAATTCGCACAGGATTGGACCAAGCGGGCCAGGCTTTTCTGGAGGTGGCCGACCAGGGACCCGGAATCGGCGCTGCGCACCGGGAGCGCCTGTTCGACATGTTCTACTCGGGCCGAACCCACGGCGTAGGGCTGGGGCTCGCGCTGGTCAAACAGATCGTGGACCAACATGACGCGCGCATCGAAATCCTCGATCGAAACATCCCGGGCATCTGCTTCAGGGTGACGTTCCCACCACAGGAGCAATCCGTCAGAACGAGCTCACGAGCTGGGACAGGCGAGCGCCCGGATCCTCGAACCGCATGAGCTCTTCTCCGATGAGCACCGCGTCCGCACGACCGCGCGCAACTGCACGGAAGTCCTCGCCCGAGCGAATGCCGCTCATGAATACAGCCACGCACCGTGGCGGGATCCGTTCGATGCAGACTCGTGCCGCCTCCCGGTCGACACCGAATGTGCTCAAGTCACGCGCGTTGACACCGACAATCGTCGAGCCCGCTCCGATCGCACGATCGACCTCGGCCACATTGGCTGCTTCCACGACGGGTTCCATGCCGAGGGAGCGAGTGTGCTCGATGAGCTCGCGCAGATTGGCGTCCTCCAGGGCGCGAACGAGCAACAGGACCAGTGACGCACCGACGTCGTAAGCCAGGTCGACTTGAATCGGATCGAGCACGAACCCTTTGAAGAGAACTGGAACACCCACCGCATGCGCCACGCGCCGGACCAGTAAAGGTGATCCGCCAAAGGCGGGACCATCGGCCAGGACGCTGACGACGGAGGCCCCTGCACGCTCATAGCGCTCGGCGATGCGGACGGCCTCCCCGGGGCGCCACTGGCGGATCACACCCGCGCTCGGGCTTCGAAACTTGACCTCCGCAATCACCGACGGCCGTTGATCTGGCCTGCGACGTAGCGCTCGAATCGCGTGATCGGCCCGGTCCAGATCTGCAGGGCGTAGGACCGGCGGCCTGGCCGCAAGGTGCCGCCTTCGCCGTGAGTTCTCGGCGCGCGTTCGTGCGAGGATAGCCGTGAGATAGTCCGTCATGGCATTCGAGTGAATTGCCGCCAGCGCTCCAGCATTGCCTGCGCGGCGCCGCTGTCGATCGCATCCGCAGCCTGCTCGGCGGCCGCGTGCCGATCGTTGGTCAACCCCGTCACGCAGAGCGCGGCTGCAGCATTGATCAAGACCGCGATGCGCGCCGGCCCTTGGTCGCCGCGGAGCACGCCGACGATGATCTCGGCGTTGCGCTTGGCATCCCCACCTCGGAGCGCATCGACGGGTACCTCGGGAAGGCCGAAGTCATCGGGCCGTATTTCAAACGTGCTCACCTGATCGTCGGCCCATTGCGCCACCGTCGTCGGCCCAGCGGGGGAGACCTCGTCGAGACCACCCTCGCCATGCACGACCCAGGCCGCCGTCAAGCCAAGCGACCCCAGCGCATGCGCCATGGGGACGGTACGCGCCCGGTCGTAGACACCCACCAGTTGATGGGTCGCCGATGCTGGATTCGACAGCGGACCGAGCAAATTGAAGAGCGTGCGAATGCCGAGCTCCCTGCGGACCGGGGCGGCGTGCCGCATGGCTGCGTGGTGCCTCGGGGCGAACAAAAACCCGATCCCCACCTGCTCGATGCATTGCCGAACCCGTTCCGGCGCGAGCTCGATGCGGACACCGAGAGCCTCCAAGACGTCCGCGCTCCCAGACACCGATGAGACCCCGCGATTTCCATGCTTTGCGACGGCGATGCCGCAAGCAGCCGCCACTAGGGCCGCCGCAGTCGAGATGTTGAACGTGTGCAGGCCGTCTCCACCCGTACCGCATGTATCGAGAAGCGGACCAGTGACCTTGGGATGAATGAGCTCGCAATGCTTGCGCAGCGCGCGGGCCGCAGCGGCAATCTCTGCCGGAGACTCACCCTTCATTCGTAGCGCCACCACGAACGCCGCGATCTGCGTGTCGGAGGCTTCGCCCGCAAGAACGGCGTCCATCGCCGCCTCGACCTCGATCGGGGACAAGTCATGCCCCGCGACAAGCTCTCTGATCGCATGAGCGATCACGGTGCGGGACCAGACGGGAACGAGGACAACCAGTTGCGAATCAAGGCGTGCCCATGCTCGGTGAGAAAGGACTCCGGATGAAACTGGACGCCCTCGATCGGAAGCTCCGTGTGGCGAATCCCCATGACCTCGCCTTGATCGGTCCACGCGGTGATCTCGAGCTCCTTCGGAATCGTGTCGCGCTTGACGATAAGGGAATGATAGCGGGTCGCGGTGAGCGGGCTGGGGAGGCCCCGAAAAACCCCCTGGCCATTGTGAAAAATCTGTGAGGTGCGACCGTGCATGAGCCGCTCGGCTCGGACGACCGAGGCTCCAAAACGTTGTGCGATGCTCTGATGACCGAGACAGACCCCAAAAATCGGGGTCTTCGCCCCGAGCTCCCGGATTAGATCCAGGCTGACCCCGGCCTCCTCCGGCCTACCCGGCCCCGGACTGATCAACACCCCGGAGGGGTCGAGCTGACGGATGTCATCCACGCCGACGGCGTCATTGCGTTCGACCAAGACCTCGGCCCCGAGCTCCCCCAGGTACTGGACGAGATTGTAGGTAAACGAGTCATAGTTGTCGATCACCAGAATCATCGATGTGGATCGCTAGCGGCTCCACGAGAGCGCGTCAACCAGCCCCCGCCTGAACCGCCTCATAGCCGCGCTCCCTGAAGAACTTCTCGAGCCTCAAGTTGACCATTTCCGGATACTCGAGCGCCGCGTAGTGCGTCGCGCCCGGGAGCAGCATGACCTCAGACCCGCGAATGCGTCGGGCCATTCGTTCGGCTGCGGACCTCGGAGTGAAGACGTCGCGCGACCCCGCGATGATCAGCGTCGGGACGTCGATGAGGGGAAGGAGATCCCATCCGTCGTGCTCACCCATCCGTTCGAGCAGGCGGACGAACGTGTCCATGTCGACGGTGCGAAGCTTCACGACGAGCTCAGCGACCACCTGCTCGTCGAGCGTGCTCGCCGCCAACCCTATGCGTTTCGCCCACTCACCGGGGTCGGGAAGCCGGCTCGCCTGTCGCACGACCGTCTGGATCGTTCGGGGCATGGAGCGTAAGCCACGAAGCAACGGCGGCAGCAAACGGCCGACCGGGCTAAAGTTGAAAACGTAGTCCCATGGTCGCCCGGCAAGACCATTGATCATCGCGAGCGAGGCCACCTGTTCCGGGGCAGCCCGAAACATTTCGAGCGCCACTTGGACCCCGAGCGACCAGCCAACGATCGCGGCGCGATCGGCCCCCTCTTGCCTCAGGAGATGCAGGGCATCGCGTGCATGGTCCACGACCCCCAAAGCGTCTCGCTGGACCGGGAGCGCCGAACCGTACAAGCCCCGGTAGTCCCATGATAGGAGCCTATACC
>JBAVOF010000205.1:0-3947 GCA_049691835.1 Polyangiales bacterium | reverse complement strand
CTTCGCCAGCCGCTCTTGCAGCTTCTCACGATCGTAATCGCTGCTGGTTTCCTCGATCTGCTTGCGGATCGTGTCGATTCGGCCGGTGATGTCCTTCTTCTTGCCTGCTCCGTCGACGATGGTGGTGGTCTCTTTGTCGATTGTCACTCGCTTCGCGCGACCCAAATCGTTGAGCGTCACGTTCTCGAGCTTGATGCCGAGGTCCTCGCTCACCACGGTGCCGCCAGTGAGCACGGCGATGTCCTGAAGCATGGCCTTGCGGCGGTCACCGAAGCCGGGGGCCTTGACCGCGGCAGTTTGCAGCGTGCCACGAAGCTTGTTGACGACCAACGTGGCAAGCGCTTCACCCTCGACGTCCTCGGAGATGATGATGAGCGGCTTCTGTTGCCGAGCGATCGCCTCGAGAACGGGAAGCAGATCCTTCATGTTGGAGATCTTCTTTTCGACGATCAGCAGGTAGGGGTCTTCAATTTCGGCGACCATGCGCTCCGAGTCGGTGACGAAGTAGGGCGAGAGATAACCTCGGTCGAACTGCATGCCCTCGACCACCTCGAGCTCCGTCTCGAGACCTTTGGCCTCCTCGACGGTGATGACACCTTCCTTGCCGACCTTCTCCATGGCATCGGCGATGATCTGACCGATGGTCGGGTCGCCGTTGGCGCTAATCGTGCCGACCTGCGCGATCTCCTTCGGGTCTTTGGTGGCCTTGGACAGGGCTTGAAGCTCCTTGACGACCTGCAAAACCCCTGCGTCGATGCCTCGCTTGATCTCCATCGGGTTGTGACCCGCGGCGACCATCTTGGTGCCCTCGCGGATGATCGCTTGCGCGAGCACGGTGGCGGTGGTGGTTCCATCACCCGCGATGTCGGAGGTCTTGGAAGCGACTTCCCGGACCATCTGGGCGCCCATGTTCTCGAACTTGTCGGCCAGCTCGATCTCCTTCGCAACCGTGACGCCATCCTTGGTGACGGTCGGTGCGCCGAAGCTCTTTTCGATCACGACATTGCGGCCCTTGGGGCCGAGCGTGACCTTCACGGCGTTCGCCAGCGCGTTGACGCCCTTTAGAATGCGATCGCGTGCAGCGGTATCGTAAATGATCTCTTTGGCAGCCATGATTCTCAGTCTCCTATTCGATGATTCCCAGGATGTCGTCTTCGCGGAGGATCAGATGGTCTTGACCATCGATCTTGACCTCCGTGCCGCCGTACTTGCCGAACAGGACGAGATCGCCCTTCTTGACGGCCAGCGGCCGCACATCTCCGTTGTCGAGGATGCGCCCGGTGCCCACCGCGACCACCTTGGCCTCGATCGGCTTCTCCTTGGCGGTATCGGGAATGATGATCCCGCCCTTGGTTTTCTCTTCTTCCTTGACGCGCTTGACCAAAATGCGGTCATGCAATGGACGAATGGCCATTTATCCCTCCGTTTTCGGGCGGTTACACTGCCCTTAGCTTCTTAGCACTCGATGAATGAGAGTGCTGATTGGGCGCGCAACGTAATCCCAAACCAGGGTGAGTCAAGCCTTTCGCGCCGCCTTTTTGATCTCGCCACCGAGACGGATTTGCCGGGCGGGGGCTGCACTGCTAGCCTCCGCCGCCTATGGCACGCGTCACCGTCGAAGACTGCTTGGAACACGAGGAAAACCGCTTTGCATTGGTCATCCTCGCCGCCCGGCGAACTCGTCAGCTGATCAAGGGAGCTCCGGCGCTGGTGCACAGCCGAAACCGCCCGATCGTGACCGCGCTACGCGAAATTGCCGAAAAGAAGGTCTATTTCGCCCGCCCTGTTCGAGGCGCCGTAGAAGAGTTCATCGTCGAAACCAAGGCGAACGATACCCAGGCCTAGCGACTGAGATCGGCCCCCTCCATCTTTGCAGCCTGGGGACACCCCAGGTAGCCTGATGGAGGGGTTATGGCTCGCATCAGCATCATGGGGCCAAGCGGGCGGCAGGAGCGTCAGCTCTTCCGCCACAACTCGCTTGGAAGGCATCCCAAGAACACCCATCAGGTCCTCGACCGGGTGGTGTCCAAGGAGCATTGCCACATCGTGCTCGTCGAGGACCGGTACGTGCTCAAGGACCTGGGCTCACTCAACGGGACATACGTCAACGGCGCGAGAGTGGGAGAGCACCCGCTGCAGCCGGGTGACGAAATCACCATCGGCTCCACACGTATCGTCTTCGAGCCCCCTGAGAGACGCGCGGGGGTCTCGTTCGACGCGCTATTGAGCGGCGAGCCTAGGGAGGCCACCAATCGGTTCAAGATCGGAGACACGGACGCGGGTCCGTTGATCCGCGCCAAGGTTTCGATTCTCGCCGAGCGGACCTTCTTCGCCGAAGAGCTCGTCCAAGACGACGCCTCCCTGCGGCGCGACTACGAGAAGCTGCGGGCGAGTTACGAGGTCATGCAAGCCATCGAGCTCGGCACGAGCATCACGGCGCTCTGCAATAAGATTCTCGAGGTCGCATTTCGCCTCGTGCCCGCCGATCGCGGCGTGGTGCTCCTTCACAACGACCAGAGCATCCTCGAACCCGTCTCCGTCCGCACCGCAGAAGGCGTCGATCCGGAGCAGGAGGTCGTCGTGTCGAAGACCGTGCTCGATACCGTCGTGCGGGAAAAGGAAGCCGTGCTTTCGCATGACGCCTCCGCGGACGCACGGTTCCAAAGCGCCCAATCCGTAATCATGCAGGGCATCCGTTCGACCATGTGTGTGCCGTTGCTTCACCGCGACACCGTGTTGGGCGTGATGATGCTCGACTCGAAGCTCGCCACGCACGCGTTCACGGAAAAGGACCTGGCCCTGTTCGAAACCGTGGCAAGTCAGGCTGCGGTGGCGGTCCAGAACACCTTGTTCGCCAAGAAGCTCGAGCAAGAAGCGGTCACCCGCGAGCGCTTCCGGCGCTTGCTCTCGCCAGCTATTGCCGAGCAGGTCATTTCGGGACAGCTCGAAGTGAGGAAGGGGGGCGAGCTTCGCGAGACGACGGTCCTCTTCGCAGACATTCGAGGGTTCACCAGCATCAGTGAATCCTGCGAGCCGCAGGTCGTCGTTGATGCGCTCAACGGATACTTCGAGCGCATGGTGGAGATCGTCTTTCGTCACGAGGGGACGCTCGACAAGTTCATCGGCGACGAGATGATGGTGCTCTTCGGATCACCGGTTGCTCATCACGACGATCCCGTTCGGGCCGTTCGTACTGCACTCGAGATGCAGGCAGCCCTGGCGGACCTCAACGCCTGGCACCAGGCCCACGCCCTACCGCCTTTCGAGATCGGGATTGGCATCAACACCGGGGAGGTCGTGGCGGGGTACATCGGAAGCAGCCAAGCGCTCGAATATACGGTCATCGGCGACCCGGTGAACACGGGCTCTCGCCTGTGCTCGTTGGCCAGACCGGGCCAGATCCTGATCAGCGAATGGACTGCCGCAAGGCTGGACGGCGCCTTCGAGCTCCATGAACTGCCCACCGAGCAGGTGAAGGGCAAAGCCCTGCCGATCCGGGTTTTCGAGCTGCTCGGCTCCGCTGGCGCTAGCTGAGCCCTCGGACCTTGCCAGGGTCCGCAGATATGCGAAGCATCAGGATGGATGGCTCACCTGGACTTTGAAGCCCCGTTGGTCGAGCTCGAGGAGCGGATCGCGGCCCTCAAGGCACTCACCGAAGCTGGCGCGCCGGAGGCCGAGGCCATCGACACCCAGATCGAGACTCTAGAGGCGCGCGCGGAGGATTTGCAGCGCGAGCTGTACGCCGACCTCGACGTCTGGACGAAGGTTCAACTCAGCAGGCATCCCGACCGGCCCTACCTTCGGGACTACCTTGCACTTCTCTTCAGCGATTTTGTAGAGCTTCACGGGGATCGGGCCTTTGGGGATGATCCTGCGATCATTTGCGGGTTTGCGCGCTTCAATTCTGAAATCGTTGCGATAATCGGCCATCAAAAAGGCAGAACCGC
>JBAVOF010000204.1:0-3900 GCA_049691835.1 Polyangiales bacterium | reverse complement strand
GCCTTGGCCTTTCCCACGGCGAAGCTCTATTTTCACAAGCGCCTGCAGGCCGATGCTTGAGGGGGCGGACATGCGTGTTATGAGGAGGATCGCTCCCGGGTCGTCTAAGGGCAGGACAACAGGCTTTGGACCTGTGAATGGTGGTTCGAATCCACCCCCGGGAACCAGGTTTGCTGATGCGATCACGTTCAATTTCAAGCGTCATCCTAGTCGCCGGTGTTGCCGCGGGTCTTGCGACGAGTCTCGTCGCGGGTTGCAAGAAGAATGACGGTTCCCCATCCACCGCGACCGCCGCATGGACAGAGGAGCCGATCGGTTGCGATCACGATGCGAAATCCAATGCGGTAGCAATGCACAGCTGGCCCTATCCGGCGGACTCGAAAGATCTTCGCTGGGGCAATCGTTATGAAAAGATGAGGCTCCGGCTGGGTCCATCGAATGCAGCGTTCATCACCGCTACCGTCACCTGGAAACCTGGCACGCTAATCCCGGTAGAAGACAGCCAAGTCCGGATAACGAAGCCTCGTCAACTGGTCGCCAAACGAGACTTGTACGTGACGCACAAGGTCTGGGACCAAGGAGTCAAGGTCGAACGAACCGACCGAGCCGTCGCCGCGGGCGAGATCGGCAAGTTCTTGTTCTACAACTCTCGCGGCAGATGCATGCTCGATACGGAGCAGGGCCCGGCCTGGACTCCATGTACGTTGGACGATGCATTCGTAGGACTGAGCGCGGCGCATCCTTTCGCGTGCGAGCAAACCTGGTGGGTCAAGGTGCGAAAATCCAGGACGCACCGGGGTTGGATGGTCGTCAGGCTCGATCGCATGGAGAGGGTGCCGCCGTCCGACGCAGCCAAATGAACGTCTCCTGATTGCCCTTCGGCCCGGTGATCACGCTGTCGGTTTCCGCGATTCGCTCCAACCCCAACCCCTCTGCATCCGCCACGAGAGTCGTGATGGCTTGGCGCCGGAGCTCCGGATCACGGACCACCCCCCCTTTGCCAACTCGGTCTTGTCCCACCTGGAACTGGGGTTTGACGAGCGCAACAATCTCGCCGCGCACTTTCAAGAGCCCACGGGCAGCGGGAAGAAGCTTTTCGAGACCGATGAAAGAAGCGTCGATCACCACGAGGTCGAGCGGTTCCGCAAGATCGCCCGGTCTCAGGTATCGGGCGTTGGTCCGCTCCATGACGACGACCCGATCGTCTTGCCTGAGCCGGTTGTGCAATTGGCCATAGCCGACATCGATGGCGAACACCTTGGTCGCACCGCGTTGAAGCAGGCAGTCCGTAAAGCCGCCGGTCGATGCACCGAAGTCGGCCGCGACCGCTCCGCTGGGGTCATACCCGAACGCATCGAGCGCACCGGCAAGCTTCACGCCACCCCTAGAAACGTAGGGGTGATCGGGTTCTCGTACCTCGAGCTGTGCCGCCTCGTCGAGGCTCTCGCCGCTCTTTTCCACACGCCGCGCTCCGACGAACACCTTGCCCGCCAAGATGAGCGCTTGTGCCCTCGCCCGTGATGAAGCGAGCCCTCTCTGGGTCAATAGAACATCGGCACGAACCTTTGGCACCGGACAAGACTGGACTGACTTCCTTTGAAAAGCGAACGGCGGTATCTTGCTGACATGGCGCGTAACGTGCTCTTGATACTCGGCGCCGGCTCCATCGGCTGGGCCCTGCTCTGCCTCTTTGCTGGCTCGATCATGCCTGACTGGATGGGGCTCTCCGACCCGGCGCGGGGCGGACACTACATCGAGTCGATCGCGCTCAACGTCGGACTTTGGTCCGCGCTCGGGGCGTTTGCGCTCATCGGTGCCGCATTCCAACGGCTGAGGTTGGCGGCGATTCTTGCCTTCATCGTTTGCGGAGCGGGCATCGCCGCAGGGCGAGTCCTGGCCCTGGTTCAAGGTGCCAAGCCGGATCCGTACACCGGGTTGGCGCTGGCCCTCGAGGTCGCGATCGCCATCGCAGCGTCCGCTGCCTACATCTCGGAGAAGGCTCGGCTCTCCCGCGAAGCGAAAGAGCAGAAGAGGGCCGAGCGAGCGGCGTTGGAAGCCGCGCTGGCAGCCAAGCACGCCGAGCGGGCCGCGACGACCGCGCCCTCTCCCGTGCAACAACCCTAACCGACGCGCGCGCTCCGCGACCGGGGCTAACGTGACGGCCGCTTCAGAAGGGTATGTCGTCGTCGCCGAAGTCGTCGACCGGAGGCGTGCTACCACTGCCGCCACCGAAGTCGTCGGGGGCTCCGGAGTCCCGGCCTCGCCCACTGCCGAGGAGGATGATGTTCGTGGCGACGATCTCGGTGGAAGTTCGCTTGTTGCTGTCCTTGTCTTCCCACTGGCGGTACTGAATCCGGCCTTCGACGCAGATGCTCCGACCCTTGGAGAGGATGTTGTTCAGGGCTTCTCCTCGCTTTCCCCAGACGATGACCGAGTGCCAGTCGGTGCGTTGCTGACGCTCGCCGGCGCGGTTCATGTAGGATTCCGTCGTTGCAAGTCGCAAGCGCAACACGCCTTGCCCGTTTTGGGTGTATTTGAGCTCCGGGTCAGCACCCAAGTTGCCGATGAGCATCACACGATTCAGGCCTTCTGCCATAGCTCCCCTCTTTTTCTAGCGACGATGGGCCGCGAACATACGCGCCCTTGCACTGCCGATCAATGGCTCGCGGCCTCACTCTGCATGCGAAGCACGATTGCTAACTCATCGGTCAACTCGCGCCGCCGGTGCTCGTAATAGCTCGGCCCGATCGCTTCGGCCTCACGTTGGCCCTCCAACGAGGCGATCTCGTCAAGCAGCTCGGTTCTGCGCTCTTCGCGGACGGTGGCCAGAATCGCGGACTGGTCGAGTGGGCGAAGAAGAAGCCAGATTCCCAAGAACACGAAGATCGCGGCGATCGCGCTTGCCAGATACGGCAGCGGGCCACCACCGGGGATACCGCGAATGTGGATTCGAAGGGGATCGACGGGCGGATCGCCCGGGCTGCGCATCAGGCCTGCAACCAAGAAGCGCCGGTCGGCCCCCTCATGGACCCTGGCTACTTGAAAGCCCTCCACCTCGAGGCTCATGCCCTCGACATAGTCGCTGACGACCTGGTACTCCATCGTGGCGAAGGGGATGGCCTGTTCGATCATGAGCGACCGGCCATCGACCGGGACGTCGTAGGTCCACATCAGATCGACCCGGCCGGGCGGGATCGAGCCACTGAGCTCCAATCCGTCATCGGTCGCGGCGAGGCGTTGGTCGGTCATCACAGCCATCGAATCGAACGCCTTGAAGCCGTCGGGCAGTCGAATCCGCAGGCCGCCATCGGGGAAGACGTACGTCGCATCGCCCAAGTTGGTCAGCCGCGCTTCCTGACTGATGTGGGCCCGGTCTCCGCGGAACTCGATCATGGTCCGACCGAGCACTTGGAAAACACGCTGATCATCGGTGGTCGTTGGCAAACGAACGACACGGACTCGCTGACCTTTCGTCTCTTCGATCCGAAACGGCGTCGAGCTGTAGCGAGCTCCCTCATACGGCACGTTGACCCGGTACGAGTGCTTGGAATCCGTCAGCAGACCATTGAAAGAACAGGTGCCCTGGTCATCCGTGATGCATGCCTCGCTCTCCCGGCCGCCGGATTGCTCCATGATGCCAAGGCGTACGGCTTGCTGTGCAATCGCCGCTCCGCTTGGATCGACCACCTCGACTCGGATGGTTCCCGCAGGCAACTCGGCGTCGACGAGCGAGGTGACGAGATCCGGAACGTTACCAAGAACCCGATCGACCACGGCCTGGTCCTGTTGCGCCGAAACGACAGACGGGGCCCACACGAGGAGGGCGGCGAGAGCTCGGATTCGCATCAAACCTCGTTCGCGAGACGCTCGGCGATCATGGCCTCGGCCTCATCCCTAAAA
>JBAVOF010000203.1:0-5886 GCA_049691835.1 Polyangiales bacterium | reverse complement strand
GCTTCAGTGAGGCCGCCGGTCTTGTCGAGCTTGATGTTGACCGCGTCGTAGCGCCGGCCGATGCGGGAAAACGAGCGCCGGTCGTGAAACGACTCGTCTGCACAAATCGGCACGTCGCGCTCGAGTCCTTCGAGGAGCGAGTCGTCATCGGCGCGAAGCGGTTGTTCAAGAAGCACGACTCCGAAGGTGGGAAGGATCGGCAACCACGCTACGAGTTGCTCCGCCGACCAGGCCTCGTTAGCGTCTACGATCAGGTTTGCGTGCGGAGCGGCCCGGTGGACCGCCGCGATCCGCTCCAGATCCGCGCCCCCATCCACCTTGACCTTGATCTCCACCGAGTCCGAGAGCGTTGCCGCCACCGCCTCCATTCGTTCGACCGAGTCGACGCTCACCGTGCGCATGGTTCGTATCGCTTCGGGGGGATGAGCCAGACCCGCGAGCTGCCATGCGGGCCTGCCCGCTCGTTTCGCCTCCAAGTCCCATAGCGCACAGTCGATCGCGTTTCGCGCTGCACCGGCGGGCATCGCGATCAGCTGTTCACGGACCCCAGTCTCTCTCAGGCCTCGACAAGCAGCCTCGATTTGGACGCGTACCGAATCGATCGACTCGCCGTACCTCGCATAGGGCACGCATTCGCCCCGTCCGATCAGACCTTCCTGATGCAGCTCCAGCACCAGGACTTCCGCGGCGTTCTTAGCCCCGCGTGCGATCCGGAAACCGCCATGAATCGGCCAGGATTCCGCTCGGACCAGGGCCCTCATTGCACTTGGCTACTCGCCGTCGGCGCCGGTAGCTTCTTTGATTGCTTTCGGGCTCAGTGTCTTGCAGATGAACACGTGCACGTCCCAGAGGTCACGCGGGCGCTGTCCAGCCTCTTGTAAGAGCAACATCGTCTTGCGGGCAGTCTCGAGGAAATGCTCGTAGGTCGTCGCGTTCGGAGAGGTGTCGTATTTGGGATCGATGTCTAGGATGAGTGCCTGCTTTTTCAGGAAGGTCGGCTTCACGAAGATGTGATCGGCTCGATAAACCAGTGCGGGAAGCAACGTCGAGAGCGGCCATGTTGCACCGTCTTCGATATCGAGTGCCGCCACGAACGAATCGAAGCGGATCGGGTATGTGCGCTCCCCGTAGAGCAGATCGCGAAGCGCGATCGCCACCGCCTCGCGCGATTCTTCCGGCATGTTCTTGAAGCGCGTCGCCTCGGCCTTCTGGATCGTGCCCTTGATGCCAGTGAAGAACTCATACATGGTCTGGTAGATCTCGTCGTAGCTCGCGTTGCCAAGCAGCTCGTCGAGGTTGCGTTGGCTGAGCACGTCCTCCGCCCTCTCGAGCGCGGCTTCCCGGAGCCTCTCTGCTCCCTTGGCCCCCCCCTCGCCTCGCTCGGTCTTGACGTAGGTCTCGTCTTCGAATCCGACCGGGTATAGAGTCATGAAGTACGCTACCTGCTGCTCGAACGTGATGTCCGGCTTTTTCGGTGGGACCTTCGACTTGCGGGTGGACCCCGGTGAGGGTGTCTGATTGCGGCGGGCGAGTCGGTCGATGCGCACAGCCTCGTTGGCTTGTACGTCGACGGGCTCCATCTTGTGCCAGTAGTCCGGCCGGAAGCTGCGTTCCGCACCATCCTCGAACAGATAGGTGCGCTTGTCCGGGATCTCGAGGAGAAGGACCGAACGGCCCCAATCTTTGCGGCTCGTGTGTTCAAAAACGCGCGGCGAAACGGAAGGATTACTCTCTGACATCGATTACAGTCCCTCGAAACTCGGGTGAAAGCCGGCCCTTTGGCTCGGAAAAACGAGCGTATCGTGTATCACGGACCTGCCAGGCTTGCATCCGTTCGCGATCGGGTTGATCTAGCTCTACGAGCACGCCTCCGCAAGCGCCCGTTCTCATTGGGGTTTAGGTAGCATGAACCGATTTTCAGCCCTGCAGTCCGCAGCCCTGTCTCCGGCGGCCATGTTCCTGGTCGTGCTACTAGCCTGCAACCCGAGGTCTCCGTCTGAGCCTGAGCAGGTCCCGAAGCCAGAACCGACCGTGCAAGGCGACCCCCATCTCCCAGGCGTCGCGGTCGTCGACCCGGCGCTCCAGAAAGATCTCGAACGAGCGCGCGGACTACAGGGTGCGAGCTACGTTCCCCGCGCCCAGCATTTGAACGACGACGGCTCACCACGATTCACCAACAGGCTGATCCGAGAGTCGAGTCCCTACCTGCTTCAGCACGCACATAACCCGGTGAACTGGTACGCCTGGTCCGACGAGGCGTTCGAAAGGGCTAAACGCGAAAACAAACCAGTCTTCCTATCGATCGGTTACTCGACCTGTCACTGGTGCCACGTCATGGAGCGAGAGTCTTTCGAGGACGAGGAGATCGCGGCGTTTCTCAATCGTCACTTCATCGCGATCAAGGTCGACCGGGAGGAGCGACCCGACGTGGACAGTGTCTACATGACAGCCGTCAACATCCTCACGGGCCGCGGTGGATGGCCGATGACGATCATCATGACGCCCGACAAGGAACCTTTCTTCGGCGGTACGTATTTCCCACCTCGGAGGGGCGTTCGCGGAACTGGAGCCGGGCTCAGCGATATCCTCGCCGAGATGCTGCGCATCTACTCGAGCGAACCAGAGCGAGTGGTCGCACGTGCTCGAGAGCTCAGCCAGCGTATCGAGCAAATGGCAGCCACACAGCCAGGCCCCGGCGTGCCGAGCGACGAGGTGATCGTCGTCGCAGCGCAGCAACTGGCGACGATGTTCGATCGGGTCGACGGAGGGTTCGCCGGAGCTCCCAAATTTCCGCAACCTCCGCGGCTCTCGTTGCTATTGCGTTACGCGCGCCGAACGGGTGACCCCGGCGCGATTGCGATGGTGACCGGGACTCTGGACAAGATGGCCGCAGGCGGGATCTACGATCAGATAGGAGGAGGATTTCATCGCTACTCCACCGACGCGCAATGGCTGATCCCGCACTTCGAAAAGATGCTCTATGACAATGCCCAGCTGGCGCTCGTCTATCTCGAGGCCTGGCAGCAGACCGGGGACGTGACTTATCAGCGAGTCGCGCGCGAGATCCTGGACTACGTCGCGCGTGAAATGACGTCACCCCAAGGAGCTTTCTATTCCGCGACGGATGCCGACAGCCTCGCGCCTAGCGGACACGAGGAGGAAGGCTGGTTCTTCACCTGGACGGTCGGCGAGCTAACGCAACTGCTTGGCGCTGACGATGCAGCCGTCGCCTCGTCGGTGTACGGCGTGACCCAGCAAGGCAACCTCGAGGGCCGAAACATCCTCCATCTTGCCAGGACGAATAGCGAGGTCGCGGAGGCGCTTCGGGTGTCGCCTGCGCATGTTGCAGAGGTGCTGGCGAACGCGCGTCGACTTCTCTATGATGCCCGCGCGTTGCGACCTCCGCCCATTCGCGACGAGAAGATCATCACAGCATGGAACGGGATGATGATCAGCGCATTCGCACGAGCCGGATGGGCGTTCGACGAAGCGCGGTACATCGATCTCGCCGTTCGCGCGTCGCGCTTCATCTTGGAGCAAATGAGGGCTCCGGACGGGTCGCTGGTGCGCACGTACCGCGCTGGCCAGAAGGCCGCGTCGACTTTCCTCGATGACTATGCCTTCATGGTCGGCGCGTGCCTCGATCTCTACGAGGCGACCGGCGACTTGAACTGGCTCCAGACCGCGATCGCGCTTCAGACTGGCCAGGACGTGCGATTCCACGATCCTGAGGCGGGCGGATATTTTCTCACGTCGAGCGACGCTGAGACTCTGCTGGTGCGCGAGAAACCCGCCTATGACGGTGCAGTTCCGTCAGGCAACTCGGTCTCCGCCGAGAACCTCCTCCGTCTCCACGACTTCACGGGCGATGCTGACCGGCGGCGGAGCGCCGAGCGCTTGTTCGCTTCACTGGGCTTCGGCGTCAGGCGTTCGCCTACCGGATTTTCTTCGCTGCTCGTGGCGCTCGACCACTACTACGACAGACCTTTTGAGATCGCGGTCATCGCTCCTTTCAGCCGGCAGGAGGCGGACGCGCTGGTGGAGCGGCTCCGTCGAACGTTGGTGCCGAACCTGGCGGCGACGGTGTTGACCGAGGCGGAAGCCAGGCAACAACAGGGCTGGATTCCGTGGCTCGAGGGCAAAGCAGCGCTGCAAGGACGGAGCACCGCATTCGTGTGCGAGCGTGGTCGTTGCGAGCTGCCGACTTCGAGCCCCGCCGCGTTTCAAACGCAGATCGACCGTCACGTCCCCTATCCAAGCTTCGCGAAGACGCCTCCACCCCGCTTGCTTTTCGAGAGGGCGAAATGAGCGCCGAGGCGCCGGAGGTCTGGGTCCTGGCGAGTCACAACGCCGGTAAGATACGCGAGCTCAACGCCTTGTTCGCGGACCTACCCATCGTTCTGCACCCGGCAGCGGCCCTTGAGCTTCCCGAGCCGGAAGAGACGGGCCTCACGTTCGAGGCGAATGCCGAGCTCAAGGCGATCGCAGCGTCGGAGGCTGCAGGCCTGCCGGCGCTTGCGGATGATTCAGGCGTCGAGGTGCACGCACTTCTTGGCGAACCGGGCATCCACACCGGACGCTGGGCAGGCGATGGGCGCGACTTCGACGTCGCACGGCGCCGGGTCCAGGAGCGACTGGAAGCGATTGGTTCCCAAGCGAGTCGTCGTGCGACCTACATCTGCGTTCTCTGTGTCGCCTGGCCGGACGGACGGACGCGAACGTTTCGCGGCGAGACGCTCGGCACTCTGGTGTGGCCGATTCGAGGCGATTTGGGAGATGGGTTCGAGCCCATGTTCTTACCGGACGGCTATGCCGTCACGTACGGCGAAATGACCGCAGAGCAACGGCTGCGCGTCAATGCTCGCGCTGCGGCGATGCGAAAACTCACGGAGTCTTCGATCTGCACGGCTTATCCTAGGGTCGGCACTTGAGGTCGGAATACGGGCAGACGAACCGCACGTGAAGGTGGTCTTCGTGGTTCCGAAAGTGTCGAATCACCCCGGCCGGCTCGTACTTGCCCCTAGGATATTGAATCCACTGGTCGAGTTGCGCCTTCTTTACACCTTTGCGTTTTGCGTACTTGTAGAGCTTTGCCTGCAGTCGATAGTCGATGAAGATCATCTCGGCTTGTCCGTTGCGAAGCCAGTACTCGAGCAGAGCCCACTGACGAGCGACGTCGAGCTCGGATGACTTGACGTTTTCGAACGGACAGCCGCTCGAAGGGCAGTTTTCTCGGTAGTAACTGATGTCCGCGTCGCGTCCGTTCTGGTGGCTCTTGTGGTCGCGGATCTTCCCGCCATCGCGGGTGCTGATGTCGTGTACGCGAATCGGCTTGGTTTGCTTGAACTGCGCGTTGACCGCATCAACCGCGGCCACTATCCACCGGGTGGTTTCTTCCGTTCCGTATGCGCGTGAGGCTGTCCGAATCACGTAGCCCTTGTGCGGCGGCAATCGGATGCCTTTTTCGAGGCGTCCGCGATTCGTCGGTCCGACGGCTTCCGACGGGCTCACCGGTACCCGGGTGTAGATACGAATATCGGTACCCGGGCGTGGATTTCCTAGCTCCAACCTGGCGTTCCATCGGGTCAGGTCGCGGGTGCTCACGTCGTAGCGGTCCGCGACCGCCAGCAACGTGTCTCCTCGTTCGAGCTTGAACATGACTTGCGGACGCGGTTCGCCCACATCGATCGTCTGACCCGGGTAGATCGCCTTGGGGTCTAACCCGGGGTTGGCTGCAAGCAGCTCCGCAACACTCGTGTTGTGATTGAGGGCGATACTCGTGAGTGTGTCCCGTTTCTGCACCCGGTAGGTTCGCTTGGAGCTCTTCCGCTGCTCGACCGGTTTCTTGTAGGCCCGCGTAGCAACGGCCGTGGTGGAATCGAGTGT
>JBAVOF010000202.1:0-8264 GCA_049691835.1 Polyangiales bacterium | reverse complement strand
GCCCAATTGCGCTCGCACACCGGCGACTGAGCATCATCGACATCGAGGGCGGCGCCCAGCCTATGGAGTCGTCCACCGGGCGGACGGTCATTTGCTACAACGGCGAGGTTTACAATTCACCGGGGCTCCGCGAGACGCTTCGCGGGTTGGGCTATCGGTTTCGGACGCACAGCGATACCGAAGTCATCCTGGCCGCCTACGAAGCTTGGGGCACTGATTCGTTCGAGCGTCTCCACGGGATGTACGCGTTCGCTCTCTACGACCGAACGAAGGGCCGTGTGTTTCTGGTTCGCGATCCGATGGGCATCAAACCCCTCTATGTCTGCGAGCGCGAGAGTACGTTGTTTTTCGCTTCCGAGATCAAGGCGATTCGCGCGGTCGTCGGCCGTCTCGACCTGAACCACGAAGCGGTCAATGCCTTCTTCTTGCGGCAGTACATCGGCGGGCCCCAGACCGTGTTCGAGGATATCTACTCGGTTGCACCAGGAACATATCGCGAGCTCCGGTGGAACGACGATGATCGACGAGCCGTCGAACGGACCTTCTATCGGCTCGAGGCTCGGCGTCCTGAATCCATCTCTCTGCAAAACGCTGCCGAAACGCTCGACCAGGAGCTGCATCGAGTGATCAAAGAGCACATGTTGGCCGATGTGCCCGTCGGTCTATTCTTGTCTGGCGGTCTGGACTCGAGCTTGCTGCTCGGCCTTGCGTCGGACGTGATCGAGGAGCCTTTGAGCACGTTTTCGGTCGGGTTTGGCGACGCCAGTGTCGACGAAACCAGGTACGCTCGCTTCGTCGCGGAATCGTCGGGTGCCAACCATCACGAGCTTCGAGTTGCGGCGACGGAGGGCCTGTCCGTCTTGCCCGAGATCGTCGAGCACATGGACCAACCGCTCGCCGACTATGCGATCGTCCCAACCTATGTGATGAGTCGCTTTGCCGCGGAGCATGTGAAGGTGGTCCTCGGGGGCGAGGGCGCCGACGAGCTCTTCGGCGGATACTGGAAGCGGTACCTCCCATCCCTTCTCGTATCTCCCTTCGGCGGCCGACTATCGCCACCCACGGTGTATGGTCCGATGCTCTTCCGCGAGCGGGCTCGGCGCGATCTCCTTGGCGAGCGCTACGTACGAGCGACTTCGCTGCCAAGCGAGCAACGCTTGCGCGCTGATCTGCGTTACTTCTCCCTAGGCGGCGCAGTCAACGCAGCGTTGCACACGGACCTTCGCAACTGGCTCGTCGATGACCTGCTGATGAAGGTCGACAAGATGGGCATGCTCGCTTCGATCGAGGCCAGGGTGCCGTACCTGGATCGAGGTCTCGTCGAAACGGTCGCTGGCTGGCCCGGCGGGGTCAAGCTCGGGTGGCGCGGAACCAAGCAGGTACTGCGGCACCTCGGGGCGAAGCGGCTCCCCGGTCCCATCGCGAAACGGCCCAAGCACGGGTTCACCGTCCCGGTCGGGCAGTGGTTCCGTGATGGCCTCCGAGCGGAGTTCGAAGACCGGGTCTTTGGCGGCGGGTTGTCCGACGAGTGGTTGCACCGGCCGGCAGTCGAAGGGCTCTGGCATGAGCATCAGGCCGGTCGAGATCGAGGACTCTTGCTCTGGTCGGTCTTCATTTTCGCCTGGTGGCTGGATACGCATCAGTCGCCCGGCCAGGCGGCGCACGGAGCAACATGACGAACGACATCCAGTCACAGCAGGGCGTTGGTTTGCTTTCCGCGGATGTCGTTGCCTGGTTCCGCGACACGGTGTTCATTCTTGGTCCGTTTCCCGCGCTTTCGCAGACCTTCATTTACCGAGAGTTCGATGCGATGCGGGCGCTTGGCCTTCCCGTGAACATCCTTTCGACCGGACGCCGCCAGCCTGAGGCAACCCACATGACCGAGGCGCTGCGCGAGATCGAACGCGGGGCGCTGCACTTGGAGCACAACTCGCCACGCATCATCTGCTCGATGGGAGCGCGGTTGAGCTCGCGCGACGTGCGCGAAACGATGCGTTGGATGATGGGATTGCCACATCGAACCGCGGCGCAACGTGCGCGTGCGGCCGCGGCCGTGCTTGTGGCGGCGCACTTCGCCCCGGACCTTGCGCGGCGCGGCATTCGTTACGTGCATAGCCACTTTGCCGGCTTCCAGACCGAGGTCGCCATGAGCCTCTCGCGCTTACTCGACGTGCCATACGGCTGCACCTGGCACGCCTACGGGATCTACCGGGACCGAAATATCTTGGAAGAAAAGGTGGCCGGCGCACGAGTGGTTCTTTCGTGCACTCGGCACAACGTCGAACACCTGCGTCGGCTTAGGCCTTCGGATCAGGACCGGATCCACCTCGCCTATCACGGTCTCGACCTCACGCAGATTCCCGAGGCTCCACCGATCAGGCACGAGGCGACCCCAGCGATCCTCGCGATAGGCCGTATCGTGGCAAAGAAAGGCTTTCCTCACCTCGTTCGCGCGGCAGGTCTGCTCAAGGAGCGGGGTCGGCGGTTCGAGCTTCGTTTCCTCGGAGACGGCCCGGACCGGCCCGTGTTGGAGGCTCTGGCCCGGCAGCTCGGTCTTCACGCGGAGATCGTTTTTTTGGGAGCCCGGCCCAACGCGGAGGTCTTTCGCGAGATCGCCGCCGCCCGCGTCATTGCGGTCCCCTCGGTCATCACGCCGGAGGGGGGACATGGATGGGCTGCCCAACGTGATCCTCGAGGCCATGAGCATGGCACGGCCAGTCGTTGGGAGTAGACTCTCGGGCATCTCGGAGGTGGTACTGCCAGGTGAAACCGGCTTCCTTGCGGACCCCGGAAATGCGAGCGAGCTCGCCGCTCATCTCGGCGTCCTTCTCGACGACGCTGCCCTCGCCGAGACATTGGGCAACAACGCGAGAAACCTGATCGTCCGAGACTTTGATATCCGGAAAAACGTCCGGCACGTCATCCGCTACATCGCTGGTGGGTGACGTCATCTGGATTGCCGCCGGCATCCGCGCGCTGGCGCTACCGCCGGGGCAGCGTGACATGCGACCGGCCCGTTTTGTTGCCCTATTGTGAGCGATCTCTCAAAAACGGTATACTTATTGCAAGCCTGCACGGCCCATGCACACCGAGATCGCTCCTGTGCCACGGTTTAGCAGCGTAGTGAAGTCCAACGACGTGGAGGATCCGGTCAACCGGTACCTGCATCGGACGCTGGCGTATTTGTTCGTCCGCTCGATCTTCCGGACTTCAATCACTCCAAACATGATCACCCTTTCGAGCGTGGTTGTGGGCTTCATCGCCGGGTGCGCGTTTCTTTTGGGCACCCCCACGGCGATGTTCGTTGGCGGCACCTGCCTCTGGGCTGCCGCGATCCTAGATGGGGCCGACGGAATCCTCGCCCGTGCCAAGAACCTTCACTCTGAGTTCGGACGGGCGCTCGACGGGTCCGCGGACGTTCTAGTCGCGGTATTCACCGTGTTTCCAGCCTTCTATCATATTTGGGTAACCCACCATAATCCTTATCATCTTGCCCTGATGGTCCCGGCTCTTGGGCTGACGGTCGTGCATCTGGCTACCTACGACTTCTACAAAGAGTCGTACCTACAAGCGACCCGGTCGGGCCAGGGCCGCGAGGGCCACGACGCCGACCAGATCGGGGAAACGGTCCAAGCTGCCCGTGAGCAGGGGCGGATCGTTCAGCTGGCGATCAAGCTCATCCTCGTCCCGCACCTGGAACGGCAGAAGGCGATTCTAAGCTGGCTCAACCCGGACGCTTGGCACCTGAGCCAGCTACTCCAGGGTGACGCGCAAACAGCTGAAATCTATAGGAAAGAGAACCTTTGGCCGATGCGGCTTTGGGCGCTGGTCTCGCTGGCTCCGCACACGTATCTGATGGCGATCTGCGCCATGTTCGACCGCCTGGACGTCTATCTCTTCATCCGGGTCTTCGTCATGAATGCCATTTTCGTGGTCGCGGCCATCTGGCAACGCCATGCAACCGCCAAGTCGATCGAGGAGCTAGCCCGGCTGGGCGCGATCGAAGTCGGGGGTGCGGAGCACGAGCGATCCCTCACGACGTGACGGTGTTGCAACAGCACTGTGAATCAGGGTCACGGGTGTGAAGCTTCGACCACAGTTGGGGTGTAGCCTTTTGGGTTGTTAATGAGCATGCTAGCCACACGGGACCGTGCAGTCATCCTTGCGGCCGGCCTTGGGACTCGCCTTGCCGACGGCCGCCCTCTGCCCAAGCCGTTACGAGAAGTCGCAGGCGTACCCCTCATCGTCCGTATTATCGGGGCCCTGCAGCGGGCCGGAGTTCGTGAAATCGGTATCGTCATCGGTCACCTCGGCGACGAGCTGAGGCGCGGCCTCATGGAGTACCAGTACGAGGCAAAGCTCTCACTATTTCCCAACGACGAGTACGAAAAGCCCAACGGCACCTCGCTGTTGAAGGCGCGCGACTTCGTCACCGGGCCGACGTTGCTTCTGATGAGCGATCACCTGTGGGAGCCGCGGCTCTTGTCGACGGTAGCTTCGTTTCCGATCGGGGAGCGTGAGTCCGTGCTCGGCGTCGACTTTCGCATCGAAGCGTGTTTCGACCTCGACGACGCGACGAAAGTCCAAGTGCAGGGAGATCGGATCACGGGAATCGGCAAGACACTCGGGAGCTACAACGCGTTGGACACGGGTGTTTTCATGATCACGCCGGCGTTCATCGAGGCTCTCGACGCGGTAAACGGGGCTGCTGGGTGCTCGCTCTCGCAAGGGGTTGCAGCGTTGGCCGCCACGGGGCGAATGAGGGCGGCAGACGTGGGTGACGCCACTTGGATTGACGTCGACACCCCGGAGGCTCACGCGGAGGCAGAGCGTCTGCTGGCGACACATGCGTTGGGATAACGCGGGCAGGTTCTTCGCTTGACCTCGCATCGACCCCCTGCCAGCGTGTGCGAACCGATGGGCCACCATGCCTTCCAGGACCGATTGCGTCCCCTTCCTCCGTATCCACTCAAGACGGCTGCGCGCGCGCTCAAGGCCATGTGGCGACCTGAGTCGCCCCTCCTCGCCCAGCTCGTGGTCATCCGCAGGTGCAACCTGAGCTGCGGCTACTGCAACGAGTACGACGACTATTCACCGCCCCTGCCTAAGGACGAGCTCTTTGCCCGGATCGACCATTTGGCCGACCTTGGCTGCTTGGTCCTGACCCTGACTGGGGGCGAGCCCTTCATGCATCCTGAGTTGGACCAGATTGTCGCGCATGCGGTCTCGCGGGGCATGGTGGTGACCGCGATCTCCAACGCGTACCCGATTACGAAAGGCTGGATCGCACGCATGAACGATGCGGGTCTTTCGCTCTTGCAGGTTTCGGTCGACAACGTCGAACCCAATGACGTGTCGCAAAAATCATGGTCGAAGATCAAGAAGAAGCTCTTGCTGCTCCAGGAGCAGGCGAAGTTCAAGTTGAACATCAACGCCGTGCTTGGATCGTCTCCGCCGGAACAGGCTCGCGATCTGATCGACGAAATTCGCTCCTTGGGTTTCTACATGACCGTCGGGCTGCTGCACGACGAAAAGGGCCAGATCGATCCGGGGCTGATCGGCGACATTCTTCCCGAGTTCTACGAGGAGATGCGAGCGCTCTGCAACAAGAGCTTCTTCCATCAGTTCGGGGAAGGCTGGGAGCAAAAGATGCTCCGAGGTGGCACCGCTCCCTGGCGGTGCCGGGCCGGCGCGCGCTACCTCTACATCGACGAGTTCGGGAAGGTCGCCTACTGCAGCCAGCGCCGTGACGAACCTGGCATCCCCCTTCTCGAGTACACCCGCGGCGATCTCAAGCGCGAATACGACCGCCCCAAGGGCTGCGAGGATAGCTGTACCATCGCGTGTGTTCGGCGGGCCTCGAGCCTGGACGAGTGGCGGCCCCAACGGGGCGCTGTTGCGACTCCCAAAGCATCGCTGCCGGTGATCTAGGTCCGCGGTACATGCTCCCTTACTCCGTGCGCGGCGACTGGTGATCTGTGATGGCTGCGATTGTACTCCCTGCGATCTTCTTTCTTTCGGGCTGCGCTGCTCTCATTTTTGAGAACCTTTGGTTTTACCAGGCCGGCATCACGTTCGGCAACTCGGTCTGGGCAACGAGCCTCGTGCTCGCGGGCTTCATGGGAGGGCTTGCGTTGGGCAATGCGCTCGCAGCTCGGCTGCGGCCTGAGCGGTTCCGTGCGATCCGGGCATACGCGATGCTCGAGTTCGCAATCGGCATCTCGGGCTTCGCACTGGTCATCGGCTTGCCTCACTTGACTGCGCTCCTCGCGAGCGTGTTCGGACCGGTCCTCGCTTCACCGTGGATCGCCAATCCCTTGCGGCTCGGGGTTGCGTTCCTGTTGCTCTTGGTCCCGTCGACCGCCATGGGTGCCACTTTGCCGGTGATGGTGTCCGCGTTGTACCGACGCGATCCAAGGTTTGGCAGCGTCCTCGGCCGACTCTACGGCTGGAATACGCTGGGTGCCGTCATAGGAGCGCTAGCTGGCGATCTGGTCTTAATCGAAGTCCTCGGCGTGCGCGGAACGGGCTTGGCCGCAGCGTCAATCTCGCTCTCCGTGGCCGGGCTCGCATTCGGTTTTTCGAGACGGTTCGAGAGCGCTGTCGAACCGGCTGCGCCGCAGACCGTCGAGCCGTCGGGTGCACTGTCGGCGACTGCGCGATGGCTGCTCTTCGCGGCGGCGATCGCGGGCTTCACGCTCTTGGGACTGGAGGTGGCCTGGTTTAGGTTCCTTCTCCATTTCATGTTCGGCAGCCGGCAAACCTTCGCGGTTCTCTTGGCGACCGTGCTCGCTGGCATCGGCCTTGGCGGGCTCTTGGGTGGATATCTGGCGACTTCGGAAGACCGGGCCGAGCGTCTGCTGTCTGCCGTCGCGATGCTCACCGGAATCGTCTGCATCGTCCTGTATTGGGGCTTCCCGGCCGGTCCACGGGACTACACCTGGGGCCCGACTTTGCGCCGCGGCCTGTCTCTGATGTTCCCGGTCGCGTTCCTGTCCGGCGTCCTGTTCACCCTGCTCGGCGCGGCTCTCAAGAGAGAGGTTGATAGCGAGACGCGCGCCGCCGGGCTCCTCACCTTGGCGAACACGACCGGTGCAACCGCGGGTCCCTTGCTGGCCGGATTCGTTCTCTTGCCCAGCTTTGGGGTCGACCGCACCGTTCAAGTGCTGAGCGGATTGTACCTATTGATGGGTTTGGTGATCCTGGCTGCAGGGGCGCGTCCAAAAGCAAAGGCCGCGCGGGTCTTTACGGCAGTGGCGGCCGCGACGTTGCTCGTACTGCTCGCCGTGTTCCCTGCAGGTGCCACCCTCGAGCGCCACCTCCGACCCGTGATGGAAACCTTGACGCGCGGTGTTGGCGCCGAGACGGTCGCGATGCGGGAAGGGGTCACCGAGACGATCATCTACACGGAGGTGAAAGCATTTGGTGAGCCGGTTTGGTATGCGATGTTCACGAACGGCTACTCGATGTCCGGTACGGCCATCGAGGGTCAACGCTACATGAAGCTCTTCGTGTATCTGCCGATGGCGCTGCACCCGGATGCGAAGACCGCGCTATTGATCAGCTACGGCGTTGGCAATACCGCCAAAGCCCTCACCGACACGGCCGGTCTCGAGTCGATCGACGTGGTCGACATCTCGCGGGACGTGCTCGAGATGAACACGATCGTCTATCCCGAGCAGGGGACACTTCCGCTCGATGATCCCCGCGTGGAGGTGCACATCGAAGATGGCCGCTATTTCCTGCAAACGACCAAGAAGCGCTTTGACCTGATCACAGGCGAGCCCCCGCCCCCGAAGATGGCGGGGATCGTCACCCTGTACAGCCGCGAATACTTCTCCTTGGTCTACGATCGCCTCAACGAGGGGGGAATCGTCAGTTACTGGCTTCCCGTGCACCATCTCTCCCCGGGGGACAGCAAGTCGATCATCCGCGCGTTTTGCGACGTCTTCCAGGACTGCACGCTCTGGGGTGGCGGTGCGCTCGACTGGATTCTGCTGGGCACGCGCAACGCAACCGGTCCCGGCAGCAACGAGCGATTCGTGCAGCAATGGGCCGACCCCGTCATCGGCCCCGACCTCCGAGCCTTGGGGGTCGAACAGCCCGAGCAACTCGGCGCCCTGTTCATGGCGGGACCGGATGACCTCGAGGAGCTAGCCGGCGACGCCCTGCCCCTGACGGACGATTACCCGAAGCGGCTCTCAGACCAGCCGTTCGATATTGCGGCGGGTGTACAGAGCTATCTTCCGTGGATGGAGGAAAAG
>JBAVOF010000201.1:0-2438 GCA_049691835.1 Polyangiales bacterium | reverse complement strand
GCCAAAGCTACCTTCGACGGTACAAGGCGCGCATGGAAGAGGACGAGGCGAGCGTGTGAAGGGGAAGCATCCTTGCATCATCCTCGCATCGGCGTCGCCGCGTCGTCGCGAAATCCTGGAGTCGTTGGGCATTGCCGTCGAGGTGCAGCCGAGCGGAGTCGATGAAGCGGCGCTTCTAGTCGACGATCACGAGGAGTTCGTGCACGCCGCCGCGCGGGTCAAGCTGCAGGACGTGTTGCACGCGTGCCATGACGCCGGCACGTATGTTCTGGCGGCGGACACCATCGTTTGCGTCGAGGGGCAACGATTGGGAAAGCCGGCGGACGACGACGATGCGCTGCGCATGTTGCGGACTCTCGCAGGGCGCGACCACGTCGTGAGGACGGCCGTTGCGCTCGGCAGAGTCGGAGCTGGGCTGCTCGAGTGCCGCCTCGTCGAAACCCGGGTTTGGCTCCGCGCGGTATCGCGCGAAGAGCTGCAGCGCTACGTGGCTACTGGTGAAAGCCGAGACAAAGCCGGCGCATACGGCATTCAAGGGCTCGCCAGTGGCTTCGTGACTCGAATCGAGGGATCTTACACGAACGTGGTTGGGCTTCCTGCCGCAGAAGTTGTCGAGTTGCTCCTCCACCACGGCGCGCTGGACCAATGGCCATGACGCACGAGATGGCGACGGCCCTCGAGCGCGTCCGGGAGCGCATCGCACACGCTTGCGAACGCTCGGGCCGTGATCCTCGCGGAGTCGAGCTGATCGCCGTCTCCAAAGGACATCCCATCGAGGTCGTTCGAGCCGCGTACGGTCTCGGGATGCGGGTGTTTGGTGAAAACTACGCGCAGGAGCTTGCAGCCAAAGCGGCTGCGTTGAGTGACTTGCCGGAGATCAAGTGGCGCTTCATCGGACATCTGCAGCGCAACAAGATCAAGCTAATCGAGCAGGCCATGGCTACAGTCGACACGGTCGATTCCATCAGGTTGGCGGAGGCCATCTCCGCCCGAGCGACCGCAAGCGCCAGAGACGTCGAGCTGCTGCTCCAGGTGAACGTCGGCGCAGAATCACAGAAATCGGGTTGTGCGCCTTCAGAGGTACCGGAGCTCGTTCGGGCGGTGCGCGCGTTGCCGAACGTGGTGCTGCGCGGGCTGATGACGGTTGCCCCGCACCTCGACGACGTCGAAGCCACCCGGCCGTTCTTCGCGGCGCTCCGCGAGCTGGCCGAGTCACACGGGCTTCCCGAGCTTTCGATGGGAATGACGCACGACCTCGAACAAGCAGTCGAAGAAGGCGCAACGATGGTCCGAATCGGAACGGCGATCTTCGGGGCGCGACCCCAAGTCGGGCCTTAGCTGTCAGCGGCCTCTGCGATCTTGCCGAGCTCGACCGATCGACGGGTCGCGGCGCGGACGGCGTTGGAGATCGCCTCCGTGAACCCTGCTGCAGCGAGCGCGTCCAATCCGGCGCGCGTCGTTCCGCCAGGGCTCGTCACTCGCTCCCTCAGCACCTCGGGGGCCTCCTTCTGTTCGAGCAGTAGCCGAGCCGCTCCGAATACGGTCTGCGACGCGAGTTGAAGTGCGGTTTCCTCCGGCAATCCCTCGCGCACCCCCGCGTCCCGAAGCGCCTCGATCATGGCGAACACGTACGCCGGTCCAGAGCCGCTCAGTCCCGTCACTGCATTGATCTGTTCTTCGGGCACCCGGACCGATATGCCGACGCTCCGGAAGAGCGTCTCGACGAGGTCCAGGTCACGACCCCGAGCATGGCGTCCCGCAGCGATCGCGGTCGCTCCCGCGCCGACGAGCGCCGGGGTGTTCGGCATCGTACGCACGACGCGGGACCCGGGCGGCAAGCTGCGTTCGATCATCGCGGTCGAGATGCCGGCGGCGATCGAGACGATGAGCGCTTCCGGGCTCAGCGCCGTCGCGATGCCGGGCAGCACTTGAGCAAACACCTGTGGTTTCGTGGCTAGCACGACCACGTCCGCGGTACGCACCGCGTTTGCATTGTCAATGGCAGCGCGAACTCCTAGCTCTTGGACTAGAGCCCCGAGCCGAGCATGGTCAGGGTCGGCGGCGATGATCCTGTCGGCGCGGACGGTCGCCGTTGCAATGAGGCCGCGGATTAGGGCGCCCGCCATGTTGCCGGCGCCGACGAAGGCGATCGCATGATCCACAGACATGCCGCGCGGCATACCACACAACCCACCTCGACGATACGGCGCGCGTCGCGCTAGGCGCAAGCTGCCTCGACCTCAGCGATCTCTTTGGGAATACCGTGGGTGAGGACCTCGCATCCAGTCGTGGTGACGAGCACGTCGTCTTCGATGCGGACGCCGATCCCGCGCCAACGCTCGTCCACTCCGTCTGCATCGGTGGCGATATAGAGCCCCGGTTCGACGGTGAGCACGAACCCAGGTTCCAGTGGTCGATGGTGTCCTTCTACGTAGTAC
>JBAVOF010000200.1:0-1750 GCA_049691835.1 Polyangiales bacterium | reverse complement strand
GGCAAAGTCACGGACTTCGCCTTGGCGGTGTCCGACTACCGCTTCGGCGCCCCTCCCTACCAGCCTCGCCATGACCTCGGCCTTTACGAGATGCTCTACGCGGCTCTCATCATCGTCTTGTTCCTCTGGCTGGAACACAGGAGCCGCCGCCCCGTGGGCTTCTACTGCGCGCTGCTCCCGCTAGTATATGCTCCGGTACGATTCCTACTCGACTTTCTCCGGGCCACGCCGCTCGAGGGTGGAGACGCACGATACGCCGGGCTGACGCCCGCGCAGTGGTCCTCGGTGCTCATGGTCGGTATCGGCCTCGCGGTCTGGCAATTCGCCGTAAAGCCGCGGATGGCCCGTCATGACGAGGAGAGCGCCAAGCCCTAGGCCCTATTTGAGCGTCACGACCGTGACTTGAGAGCCCCCTTCGTCCGGCGTGGCGGGTCGAAACCCGGCAACATACGACGTGGCTCGCGCCAGATGCGCATGGATCGCCTCCCGAAGCGCGCCGCTCCCGACTCCGTGAACGATGAACGCGCTTGGCTCGGCGGCGCCGTACATCCGATCGAGGAACCCTTCGGTCAACACCACTGCGTCATCCGCTCGCAGCCCGCGAACATCGAGCGTGTTGTCGCTCGATCGGATCGTACGATGTGTAGCCGGATGCGCCCCAGATATCGAAGTGGATTCCTTGATTCGCGGTGCTGTGGCTTGCTTGACGGAGCGCAGATCGCTCACGTCGACCCATAGCTTCATCATTCCGGCCGACACCCGAACCTTGCCTCGCGCCGGTCCCTCGATCACGTCGGCAATGCTGCGCAGCCGTTCGACCCATACGCGGTCCCCCACCCGAAGGGCCTGCGCATCGAGCGTGGAGGTTTCCACCGGGTCGGGTTCCAACGAAAGGCGGTGGGCATCGATCTCGCCGAGTAGCGCTCCCGCATCGCGTAGCACCTCGGCGGTTTCCGCTACCGTCGCGGCCTCGGAGCGCTCACGAATTGCTTTCTTTGCGTGGTCGAGCCGGGGTTGGATTTCTCGCAGTTGGTCCAGCAGCTTCTGGGCCTCCTTACCGAGGCCCCTCGCCTCTCGGGCCTGGAGCTCTTGGTGACGGAGGTTCACCTTGGCGAGCTCCTCGCCCAGCTTGGCTCTCTCGGACCCCAATGCCGACCGCTCGGCCAACGCCGCCTTCGTCGCGGCTTCGAGCTTGGCCACCAAGGTCTCGAAGCTGCGGGAGTGCTCCGGGAGCGTACGGCGTGCTTCGTCGATGACCTCGGAAGGAATCCCGTAACGACGCGCGATCTCGAGCGCGTTCGAGCCCCCCGGCACACCCATCGCCATCCGAAACGTGGGTGCCAACTTGTCGAAATCGAAGCCGACGGCCGCGTTGTGCATGTCGTCCCGCTCCGCTGCGAGCGCCTTCAAGGCCTCGTAGTGCGTGGTGACCGCGACTGCTGTTTGCCGCTCGACCAAGGTCTTCACGACCGCGCAAGCAAGCGCTGCGCCCGCTTCCGGATCGGTCGCGCCGGCCAGCTCGTCGAGCAACACCATCACGCCCTTGCCGGCTAGCTCCAGCACGCTCCGGAGCGTGACCAGGTGCGCCGAGAACGTCGAGAGGCTGCGAGCGAGGCTCTGCTCGTCTCCGACCGCCGCAAGCACCGGCGAGAAGAAGCCGCAAACGCTCCCTTCCTCGGCGGGGACGGGAAGGCCCGCTCTCGTCATGAGCGCGTTCAATCCGAGCAGCTTGAGCGCGACGGTCTTCCCG
>JBAVOF010000199.1:0-1993 GCA_049691835.1 Polyangiales bacterium | reverse complement strand
GGACAACTCGATCGATTTGTCATTTACGAAGATCAGTGACGGCTGCTACAAAGTGACGCCGGACGTCAAACTGCCCCCGGGTCAATACGCGTTCAGCCTAGGCTCCGTTGGCCTCGGTTCGTCTGCCGATGTGAAGGGCACCAAGGCCGGTTGGGGTTCGAGCGTGGACGGCCAAGTATGGTTCGGCTTCGCAATCGAATGAGAAGTGCACGGCCTGGCTAGCGCGCAAGAGGAGATCCCGTGCGATTAGGAATCCATCTCGCGAATCTCACCTGGCCCGGAGGCCCGCGCCAAATCGCACCGACGATTGCAGCGGTTGCTCGAACCGCCGAGCAGGTCGGGTGTGAGCACGTCTCGGTGATGGACCACTGGTTTCAGATGGATCAGATGTTCCCGGTCGACAACGACATGTTGGAGGCATACACGACCCTTGGTTTCCTGGAAGCGCACACCGAACGCGTGAAACTGCACGTGCTGGTGACCGGTGTCACGTACCGGCATCCGGGCTTGCTTGCGAAGATCGTCGCCACCCTCGACGTCCTGTCGGGCGGACGTGCGGGGCTTGGTATCGGCGCCGCATGGTACCAGCGCGAGCATATCGGTCTTGGGGTGCCGTTCCCCGGCGTGGGCGAACGAATAGAGAGGCTCGAAGAGACCCTACAAATCTGCCTACAGATGTGGAGCGACGAGAACGGACCATACGACGGCCGCCACTATCGACTGGCCGAGACGCTTTGCGTTCCGCGACCCCTCAGCCGGCCACACCCGCCGATTCTGATCGGTGGCGGCGGGGAGAAGAAGCTGTTGCGACTGGTCGCCCGCTATGCGGATGTGTCCAACCTGATCGCAACCGATCGCGGCCAGGTCGCGCACAAGCTCGATGTGCTCCGCCGGCACTGTGACGAGCTCGGCCGCGACCCGGACGAGATTGCGAAGACGATCCTCTACGTGGGAGACGGGCTGGCAAAAGGCGACACGGGCCAATTCCTCTCCGAGATGGCCCAGTACGCGAAGCTCGGGATCTCGACCGTCGTCGTGATGCCCCTCGACCAGGAGCCAATCGCGTTCGTCGAGCGCCTGGGAGCCGAAGTGATGCCGCCCCTGGCGGAGCTCTAAGACGGAGGTGGCGTATGACGCGAATGATCGAGCGTGTGATCGCTGTCCTCGTGTTGGCTGCGCTGGGCTGCGGGGACGGCGGAGGTGATGGCGGCGGCGGACAGGCGGGTGGAGGCGGAAACCCGGGCGGCACCTCGTTTTCCGCCCGAATCGACGGAGAGCCATGGGCGGCTGATGATGACCTCGTTCAGGTCACGGGCAACCCTGGCGCGCCGCGGCTGGGCACCATCGTGATCAGCGGCCTCGAGGTTGCGACCGGGCAGGGTCTGACTCTCGCTCTGTCATTCATCTCCGGGCCGGGCACGTATCCGCTCGGCGTCAACATCGGCACAACGCCGGGAGGCACCGGTCAAGTGACCGACCCGCCGGATTCGTGGCTCACTCCATTGTCCGGAGACGCCGGGACAGTGACCATCACCGTGCGGACCGCGACGCGGATCGCCGGCACCTTCTCGTTTTCGGCGGATCCTCTGCTAGGTGGGGGCCCGGCGGCCGTAGTGACAGACGGCAAGTTCGACATCACGCAGAGCGCCGGTCTACCTGCGCTCCCCACCGGAGACGGCAGTACGGCGAGCGCCACAATCGATGGCTCGGCCTGGAACGGTGCCACCGTCGTCGCCCTCAACCCCGGTGCGGGTGTCCTCAGTGTCTCGGCCAGCAACACCGCATACTCGATCAGCATGACGCCCAAGGTGCCGCTGACCGCAGGAAACTCGTATGGCATTCCGTCGCAGATCTCACTAACTATCATTCGGACCGGTGCCGCCGACTCCTGGGTTGCGATCGGAGGGGATGACGTTGGGACATGGACGATAGACACGTTCACAGCAACGCGAGCAACGGGCACGTTCGACGCTACGCTTCCCAAGTCTGGGGG
>JBAVOF010000198.1:0-2784 GCA_049691835.1 Polyangiales bacterium | reverse complement strand
GGGCAAGCGCGATCAATAGAGCGGAATTGTCGCTGCCTCGATAGCAAGCCGTGCGTTTCAGGCGCAGTGTGCGCTACCTGTTTCTGGCTTCATGGTGATCTAAAGGCTGAGCCAGTCGCTCGCCGCGCACCAGGAAAGCATGGCAGAACAAAAAGCCGGCCAGCGGTATGGATCGGAATACCCACTTGGCGGTTCTGGTCTCAACCCATGACTGGAATCGCTGCAGCTTGGCGGGCAGGATGGGCAGCCAATACAGTTTCAACCGCTCCAGACCGTGCGCCCGCATAGCTCGTTTTAGCGTCGTCGCGGACTCGTAACGCAGGTGCATTCGACGTCCTCGGAGCTTTCGATGTGCTGTATCCATCATATTGACGAGAGACCATCGGTTGAGCGCGTCGATCCAGACGTGCCCTCCCGGAGACACCACCGAAGCCAGTACCCTCACTGCGTCTTCGTCTTTCGAAAGTGCCTGCAGCACACCAAAGCACAGCGCTCCATCAAAGGTGCCGTCCTGAAAGGGTAACCGGCGAACGTCGGCCACCACATATTGAATCCCGTCGTCGCGGGCGTGCCGCTTCGCCGTGAGGAGGGAGGGAAGCGAGTAATCGGCCCCGACCACTTCAAGACCGCTCCGCGCGAGTATCCGACTATAGGTTCCAGCGCCGCAGCCGGCGTCCAACCACCGGCCACCACTGGCGGGCGGTTTCCAAGCGCTCAGGAACATTCGAACGCGCGCTTCGAGGCCGGTCTGGCTCCACCCGGCGATTCCTGCATCGTCTTCCGACGATTTGGCGAATTCCTCGAATCGGTATCGCCATGCGGTCTCGAAGGATGCGTCGTCCGATAGTCCGCTACTATCCACAGCGGACCCCATGGCGGTTCCACTATCATCGCGGTTATGCTTGCACGCCATAAGCATCCACGGTGTTTGGCGTGCCACCAAGACAAGCGATTCGGTTGGAGACTTGCTCTCGGCTCAAGGGGTATTCGTTGTTTGACGGCTCGATATCTTGTGACACAGCGTGGCCCTTGCGCAGGACCGCCAAGATCCAGCCTTGGAGGAAGTTAAGCGGCTGCACTTTGCTCACGAGCTTTTCGTAACCTGTTGCGAGGAGGAACAGGAGACCATTGAACATGAAATACGAAGGGTATTGGCCAAGGTAACGGAATGAAACGATTTCGAAGCCCGTCGCATTTGCCCAGCGCCTCACCGCAACTCGTGTGTTGGTGCGGTACCGCGTGGGGAAGACGTCCTCCTCCGCGCGCCCTTCTGTTTTCGCGACGATCCAGGGATGAAACCGATTCGGCACGACGCTGGCGATTATTGCAGCGTAGTCCCAGAAGTTCGCTGTAAGAAAGACGAAGTGCCCGCCCGGCTTCATCACCCGATTCAATTCGCGGTAGACGTTAAGCGGGTCCTCGATGTGCTCCATGACGCTGCGCGACATCACCAGATCAACACTAGCGTCTTCGAGCGGCAGCTTGGCAATGTCCGTTTGGTAAAATTCGATACCCTCGACTGACGGCGATAGCGCCACCAGCTCGACTCCAATGAGCCTGCGTGCCTTCGACCTGTACTTCTGGAGAATCGGAGCTTCCCTCCCGCATCCGGCGTCCAGCAATGTATGGTCTGTTCGGAGGAGGCGCTCGACTTCCCTTTCGAACGTTCGGTATGGGTGCTCGGCCTCCCCGAAATATCGCTCCCGGAAGCGTTCGGCCAGTTCGCTCATGTTGGTCCAGGGAAACTCTGCATATGTATTCCTTTTCTTTTCATTTCGTCACTGTTGGGCGTTAAGCGTTGGCGCCCCCCGTTTCGGAAGATCTGCAGATTCGATGGAGGACTTGGTGGTCGATTGTCTTCCTTCGGCTGTGGGCACGGGGGCCCCCACTTCCCGAGCGAGAACGGCCGAAAGCGCGAAATAGAGCCACGCGAGATCGAAGTAGGCGGAACTTAAGAACGCGCCGCTCACTAGGTACGATATCAAGCCAACTTGCAGGGCCGACGCATAAGATCCCGCCCAGGCGAATTCCGCGTTTCGATATGAGATCTTTATTGTCCGCCGAAGACTCAGCAACAGGCTGATGAGCATCGCGATGTAGACGAAAAACGCCAGGAATCCGTGCTGTCCGAGAATCTGGAAGTAAATGCTATGCGCGGCATGACTCCCCTCTGAGAACGGGAGATACTTCTCGTCGCCGTATTCTCGCCACTCCTTTGCGGGAATTCCACTTTCGAATTCGAATCCAGCGCCCGTCAGCGGTTTTCTTTTCGCGATGTTGTAGGCAACGCTCCAAGAAAGCAGGCGTTGCATCGCAGACCGGTCTCCTTGGTAATCCTCGATCTGATCGGCGCGCTTGAAGACC
This sequence comes from Polyangiales bacterium, assembly GCA_049691835.1. Lineage (GTDB taxonomy): Bacteria > Myxococcota_A > Polyangia > Polyangiales > Houyiibacteriaceae > SG8-38. Next base: position 420 of record JBAVOF010000198.1, on the reverse strand, counting down.
GCTTCCGGAAGTACCATGGGAGCAAGCAGCACCGCGGGGATCAGGATGGCGCCTGCGATGACCTTCTTGCGCGACTTGAGGAAAAGCAACGGTAGCATCACCACGAGCCCCAAGTACGCGCCGCGCGAATATGTGAAGATCGTCGCGACGATCGTCAAGCCCGCCGCGACATAGAGCGCTCGCCTGACCCAGACGTTCTCTTCCTCACGCGCGAGAATCACCATGAGCGGGACTACCATGTTGAATGCCAACCCGATAAAGGTATTGCCGTCCATGAATGTGTTCTCGGGGCCGAGCACCTGATTGGCGCCCCCGGTCGAGATCGCCCAGATCCCTCCTTTGACACCGTAAAACCCAACGCTTACGACAACCGTTAATAGTAGGATGCGTATCCGACCGTGTCCGTAGATGAACATGGTC
>JBAVOF010000197.1:0-3022 GCA_049691835.1 Polyangiales bacterium | reverse complement strand
CAGCAAGATGAGCTTCAGGAGCTCGCGGGGATGAATCACACGTTGAAGGACCGCCATGATCATCATGGGAAAGAGGCCGCGCTTGATCTCCGGCGTGCCCAAGATCGCGCTTTCGCAGGCGATCGCGAAGTGGCAGCAGGCGACGATCCCCATCGCCCCGCCCATCACGTATCCTGGGATGCGCGCGATCACCGGCTTCCTGAGGGAGTCGAAGCGCAGCAAGAGGTCGTCGAACTCGCCTTTCGTCTCGAGCTTGCCCCGATCGGCCGTCATTCCCTTCAAGTCGGCGCCGGCGCTAAATGCGTTTCCCGCCCCGGTCAGGACGATGACGCGAACCTCGTCGGCAAGTTCTGCATCATCGAGTGCCCAAAGGAGCTCATTGACCAACTCCTGGCTCAGGGGGTTCTTTTTCTCCGGCTTATTGAACGTCAGAGTGACGATGTGCCCGTCCTGGCGCACGAGCAAGGATTGATAGTCGCGCTCCTCCATCGAGGGATTCTTGGGTGCGTGTCCGGCCAATTCAAGGCGAATGATCTCGAGTGTAACACCGCGTGGTTGCAGCCATTTCCGCCTCCGTGTACTGTATCGAAGGGCAAAGCCGGAGGGGCGAGTGAGCTGGGGACGGATCGGGCGCGTGTTTGCTGTGGCGGCAGTTGTTTCACTGTCGGTGCCTCCTCGTGTCGCCGAGGCCCAGACTGAGCCCACGCCAACCAGCGATGTTCGGGCGACCCCTAAAGGGACGATTGGCCTCGGCCTGGTCGGCGCCGAGCTCGGGCTCATCATTCCGTCCGCCGCGGGGCTCAATGCACCCTGGGCGTTGACGGTCTTCCCGATTGTTGGCGCCACAGGCGGCGCGCTCGCAGGCTACTTCGCGCTAGACAAACCGGACCGCCAAAAAGGGTCGGTCGCTGCTCTGGCAGTCGGCCTGGCTGGGGTGATTCCGGCGATTCTCGTCACCGTCAAAGGTGTTCGCCAGGAGCGACAAGATCGATGGGAGCCCACCCCGCGCATCGATCTGAGGACAGAGAAGGAGCAGCGCGCCTTCGAGACTGCCGAAGCGGGCCCAGGCCTGATTCGCCGTTCCCGCTCCGGCCTCCGCATGGCCATGCCGGCGGTTTCGTTTTCCCGAAACGCGCAGAAGGGCACCGATATCTCGCGAACGGGCCCTCTTCGCGACCGAACTGAGATGCGGCTTTCCCTCGCGTCCGGCGTGTTTTAGCGTCTTCCCATGATCACTTCGACCGTGCGGCGAACTGTGCGCGAACGCGCGCTGCTGTCTGCCGGGGATCATCTGTTGATCGCCTGTTCCGGCGGCCCCGACTCGACCGCACTCTTGCACGTGCTCCATCGACTGCGCTCCGAGCTGGGTATCACGCTTTGCGTGGCCTCGGTCGATCACGGCCTTCGACCCGAATCCGCCGCAGAAGTCGAGCAGGTGGGCGCACTGGCGAGCACGCTCGATCTGCCGTTCCATTCCGCCCGCATCGAGGTGCCCAGCGAAGGTGCCTCGGTTCAGGGGCGAGCGCGTGACCTTCGGTATCGGGCGCTTCGAGACATCGCCAAGTCCCAGGGTGCCGCCCGCATCGCCGTGGGGCACACCCAGGACGACCAGGCGGAGACGGTGCTTGCGCGCGTTCTCCGGGGCGCCGGGATCCGCGGCCTCGGAGGCATCGAACCCCGGAGGGCAGATGGAGTCATCCGCCCCCTGCTCGATTGCCGTCGGTCCGAGGTGCGAGCGTACGCCCTGGCTCATGCGCTCCCGTTTGTCGATGACCCCTCCAATCACCAACCGGCGTTCGAGCGGGTCCGGATCCGCCACCGGGTCCTCCCCGCGCTGCTGGCCGAGGACCCGCGCCTGGTCGAGCACCTTTGTGCCTTGAGCGACGAGGCCGCAGAGCTCAATACATACCTGGACACTCAACTCGCCGAGCTCCCGCTGCCCGGCGATCGCTTTGTGCCCATCCAGACCCTGGCTGAGCTTGCGCCGCCCATTCGGATCCGCTGGCTTCGGAGCTGGATCGCACGGGAAACCGGCTTAACCCCGACCCGCAGCCATCTCGTCGAGATGAGCCGACTTCTTACGGGTCAGGGGGAGGTCCTGCTAGGATCGGGTTGGGCGATTCGCCGGCAGCGCGACGGCCTTTCATTGGAATATCGTGTGCATCGTAGAACACGCAGTCACCGCTCCTGAGCCCTGGACCGGGGCGACGGTTGCCAAGCGGCCCCGACGGCCTCACAAAGAAGGAAGGCGCTATGGCTTCGCGCTAACTCGATAGCCCGACCTGGTGTCTCTCCTTACCGAATGAAACAAAGCCAAAAAACACTTCTCTTCTGGGTCCTCGTGATCCTGATGTGTATCGTGATCTTCAACTTCGTCGCTCGCGAAGAGCAGCCTCGAAGCGTTCCGTTCAGCGAGTTCGTCACGGACGTAACGGAGGGCAAGGTCCAAAAGGTCAAGATCCGTCCCCAAGACAACAGTGGCGAGTACACCTACTGGCTCAAGTCGGCGGACGAAAGTGCACCGCAAGGGCCGCGCGGCACCCGAAGCGAAAAGGTCACCGTCGGCATCATGGGCGAGCACATCAATCAGCAGCTGCTCGACAATCAAGTGAGCGTCGAGTACCTGCCCGAGGATCAGAACAGCCTGTGGACGAGCATCCTCGTGACCTGGCTACCCATGATCTTTCTAGTCGGCATCCTCCTCTTCTTCATGCGACAGCTTCAGGCCTCCGGGGGCAAGGCGATGAGCTTTGGCAAGTCTCGGGCCCGCCTTCTCAACGAGTCTCAGAACAAGGTCACGTTCAAGGACGTTGCCGGTATCGACGAGGCGAAGGACGACTGCGAAGAGATCATCGCTTTCCTGAAGGACCCGAAGAAGTTCCAGCGTCTCGGCGGTCGCATTCCCAAGGGGGTGCTCCTGATGGGCGCCCCGGGCACCGGCAAGACGCTGCTAGCGCGCGCCATCGCCGGTGAAGCCGGTGTTCCGTTCTTCAGTATTTCTGGTTCCGACTTCGTGGAGATG
>JBAVOF010000196.1:0-2720 GCA_049691835.1 Polyangiales bacterium | reverse complement strand
TCTCAGCACCTCGGGGTCATCGAGAGCTTTGTCGGCCTGCTCGAAGGTGTCGAACACGTACGGCGCCTCGATGACGTTCACCTCCCGCACGATCGAGCTCAGGCCACCGACCGAGCCGGCGAAGCCTTGCTTGCTTCCCATTTGGGTTCGCCGCGCCAACGATCGCTCGTTCGAGCCACCGAGGCGCAGCTTCACCTTCACCCGGCCGCCCGTCTGTTCTTCGATGTACTCTTTCAGGCGTTTCAGCTGCAGAGCCCAAGGGCTGCCCGCGGGGACTACTGTTCCCATCTCCAAGACGTAGTCCTGAGCCGATGCGGGTGCCGGTCGGGCGAACAGGAAGGAAAGAGCGAAAAACGCAACAGCACAGACGATCGACTTACGCATTGGATTCTCCTCGGATGGGGTGGGCGGGTGCGGTGGAGGACGAGATGGGTGCCACTCCTATTCAGCTCAGAACAGGTCGTCGATCTGGTCCATCAACTTCCTGGCCTTGCGCTGCTCGCACGTGTTTTCGGGGACGATCTCCGGAATCACGTTCGGGTCGCCAGCGAGAACGTAGTTGACGAGCTCCTCGAAGAGCGGGCGGTTGTCTTCCTTCACTGCCCATTCCTCTGCCATCAGGATGCGCGTGCCGAAGTAGTTCGGGTGCGCATCGATCGCGACGTTGAAGTGTGCGGCAGACTTCTTCATGTCGCCGCCGGCGAAGCTGGGTGCCACGGCGTAAAACACACCGAAGTATCGGTCCGGGCCCTGGTACCAGTAGAGCGGATCCTCGTCGAGGCAGAACTCCATGACCGCGCGGATCTCGTCTTTGTAGGAAAGCAGAGTGGCGAAGCTATCGAGCTTCGCCCAGCGCCCGAGGTTCGAGGAGCGCCAGTACAGGGCCGGCACGGCAGAAGCGTTGAGGACGGGGATCGCATCTTCAATCCGCGCGCCTGACGCCATCTTTTCGGCGAATGCGGGCGACATCGCAGACAGTGCTCGCTCGGCTGCCCTGGTGCCCTGTTCGTGGGTGTTCTTGTAGGTGTCGGGATGATCCTCGTCGAAGCGGAGGTGGCAGTCGGCGTAGAAGTAGATGGCGTGCGAGAGCTCGCTGAGCGCCTTCGCGTTCGTCGGGTCGATCTCGGACGCCTTGGTCCAAGCATCGATGGCGGCCTTGACCTGGTCGGGATCCCCGCGGTTTGCCCAAGCCGCATCGGCGTCCGCCATGAGCTGAGCGACCTGCGCCCGGGCCGCATCATCGAGCTGAACGGATTTCGAAGTCGTGTCCCAGGCGGTCTCACGGGTCGACCCACAACTGGCCACCAGGGCGGCCATGCTTACCAGGGCAACCCAGTGCCCGATGTTCAACGAACGCATCATGCTTTCCTCCTGCGCCCGCGCCGATCCGACGGGGCTACTGGCGGGGCATACCAAGATGCCTTTCTTTCTGTCAACGACGCAAAACGGGAACGGGCTGGTTTGCTTGCGGGGGGTGGGGCGCTGTGGTACGCGTCTCCCTGAAATTTTGGTTTGCCTCTCCTGGGTGGGCCGCCACGGCCCGCCCGTTTTTCGTTCGGGGACCCCGAGTAGAAATTGACCCAAGCTACGGAACAGCTCGTCAACGCCTTGGAGCAGTTGATCGACCCAATTTGCCGCGCTCACGGCGTGGAACTGGTCGATGTGCGTTATCTGCGGGAGCCAAGAGGCGCGGTCATTCGGGTCATCATCGACCGGGACGTCCCTGGGATGGAGATCGGCAGCGGGGTTTCGCTGGAGGATTGCACGGGAGTCAGCCGGGATCTATCCACAGCCCTAGACGTCTACGATGACTTGCTTCCTTCTGGTGGTTACCGGCTGGAAGTGAGCTCTCCGGGGCTCGAGCGACCGCTGGTCAAGCTCAAGGACTTCGAACGATTCTCCGGTCGTGAGGTCAAAGTGCGAACACAAACCCCAATCGAACGGCAGCGCCGCTTCCGCGGAAAGCTGCTCAGGGTCGTCGATCAGAGCATTGAGCTCGATCAGGGCGGCAAGGTCCTACTGATTCCTCACGCGGACATCGCGCAAGCGAACCTCGTGTATCGATTCTCGAATTAGGTGTGTAGATGGCTATTCAGCAAAGCGCGCTCTCCCTTCAGAACGTGATTGAACAGGTCAGCCAGGAGAAGGGCATCGATGCCAAAATCCTCGTCGAGGCTACCGAGCAGGCGATTCTAACCGCTGCCAAGAAGACGTTTGGTCCCGACCGCGAGCTCGAGGCGAGGTTCAACGCCGAAACCGGCGCCGTCGATCTGTTTCAATACATGACCGTCGTGCGTGCGGTAGAGAACAGCGAGCAAGAGATCTCCCTCGAAGAAGCGGAGAGCCACGGGCTCGAGGCGGAAATCGGGGAGGAGCTCGGGTTCCAGATTTTCTATCTGCCCGAGGACCGCGACAAGGCCCGGGACCAGGACAAGCAGTTCGGAGAGCTGCTCGGCCTCGAGCAGAGCCGAAGCCGCTTTGGACGCATCGCCGCTCAGACCGCGAAGCAGGTCATCATTCAGCGTGTTCGCGATGCCGAGCGCGAGCGGGTCTATGCCGAGTACAAGAGCCGCCAGGGCGAGATCATCACGGGCGTCGTGCGCCGCTTCGAACGCGGGTCGAACATCATCGTCGACCTCGGCCGCGGCGTGGAGGCCGTCCTGCCCCCACGTGAGCAGACCCCACGTGAGAGCTACCGTCCGGGCGACAGGATCGTGGCC
>JBAVOF010000195.1:0-1598 GCA_049691835.1 Polyangiales bacterium | reverse complement strand
GATGCGGCCGGCCCGAGCGAGTAGGTCGATTCGGACGAGCTCGCCCAGACGGAACGGAAACAGGTTGTCCATCACAAATCCGGAGAGCCACGGAAAGAAGCACTCGGAAAACGTGTAGCGCCGAAGGGGGAGCAGGAGGATCTGCGTGCGAACGGCGTTGAGCGACAGGACCGCCAGCTTGGTCAACATACCGATCGAGAGGACCCACAGGTTTGCCGAGACGAGGGCGGACCGCAGTTGGTCGCCATCGACCCGCCTCAAGAAGTAGTAGAGCGCCAAGCCGGAACACACGAAGCCGGCCACCATGAGAATCTGCTTCTTCCGGAAGTGTTCGGTTGGCCTCATTCGCCCGCGAGCTCCGCGCGCCGTTCGAAGAAATCATAGACGTCAGGCAACGGCGCCGCTTCGTTTCCGAGCACTCCCGCCGCGATAGATGCCAGAGTGCTACCGATGTACATCCCAACGGGAATCGGCTCTCCGGCGAGCTGCGCCAGGCTCACGCCGGTTAGAAACACGTCGCCCGCCCCAACGGCGTCTACCTCGTTCACCTCCAAGGCTGGAAGGTAGTGCGTTCGCAGCCGTTGCTCCGGGGCGGAGGGTGGATCGAAGCAGAGAGAGCCGCGACGTCCCATCGTCACGATGAGGCCGCGCGCGTTGCTCGCCGCGTAGTAGCGACTTGCGAGATTCGAAATGCCGCTTTCCGCATCCGCCAGAGCAAATCGAAGCTCGTCCTCAGTGGGAGTTGCGAGCTGCGGTCGGCGAAACTTCAAGATATTGGCCTGCCCGTTCGTGCTGACGTCCGCGAAGTACGGCTTGTCGGCGGACGCTGCGAGTGCCGGTATCGCGTCGGACAGCGTGCTGCCAAAAAGCCCGTAACCAAAGTCGGTTACAACCAGCCCGTCGTGCGACTCGATCAGCTCACCCAGCCTGCCTATCAGCTCGGTCGTCGTCTCGATTGGGATCGGCGTCGGATTGCCTCTGTCGACTTTGAAGACCTTCTTTCCGCCGACGATGAATCGAGTCTTCGTGTACACGCCTCGGTTGGGTACGGCCAGATTGTGCACATCAGCTCCGAAGAGTCGCAAGGTATTGCGAATGTGGTCAAACGCCTCGTCTTCGGCGCAGCAGGTGACGAACGTGGCCTTTGCCCCCAGCGTTGCCGCTTGTCGCGCAATCAATCCGGCGCCCCCTACGAACCACTCGTCGCTGATCGGTTTCACGGAAACGATCGGACTCTCGGAGGCGACTCGTGCACCCTCGCAGTGTGCGTAGTGGTCGATGATCGCGTCACCCAGAATCAAGACTCGGAGATCGGAAAATCGAGAGATGGCGTTCTTCAATCGCGCCGACGTGATTTCGTGGGTTCGACAGAAACGCTCAATCTTCTGCTGGTCCATGTCCAGCGAGTTCCGCTTGCGTCGTCCGATCTCCGTCGATGAGAAGATGACGTCGCCCGATCCCAACACGACTCGGCCACCGTAGGCTTCGACAATCTTCTTTTCGTTCGCGAACCGCGGGTCGTTCTTGGATTCGTATTCTCTACCTTTGACGTAGATGTCGGGCTGAATCGCCTCCAACACAGGACCGGCCCACTCATC
>JBAVOF010000194.1:0-3049 GCA_049691835.1 Polyangiales bacterium | reverse complement strand
CCTACCGGCAGAACATGACGATGCTGGACGTGATGATCGCTGTAGGCGGCCTTACCGATTTCGCCGACGGCAACAGCGCGCGAATCCTCCGCACATCCGAGGGAAACAAGATCTACAACGTGCGCCTCAGGGACCTCGTAAAGCGCGGCGACGTTTCGGCGAACGTGGATGTGAAGCCGGGCGACGTCCTCGTCATCCCCGAAAGTTGGTTCTAGATTCTCCAACTCGACCCTTCAGTTAGTCGTTTCTAAGTAGTCGTTCACCGAGCACCCCCTATGGATGAGCTGATTCGACAGGTGATCGATGCCTTGCGGGGCATCTGGCAGCGGCGCTGGCTGGGGCTTGGGGTCGCGTGGCTCGCCGGCATAATCGGCGCGGTAGTGCTATTCAAGTTGCCCGACCAATACGAAGCGTCCGCACGCGTCTACGTCGATACGCAATCCGTGCTCCGACCCCTGATGTCGGGGCTCGCCGTACAGCCAAATATCGAGCAGACGGTCAGCATCCTCAGTCGCACGCTCATCAGTCGGCCCAATATCGAGAAGTTGATCCGAATGACGGACATTGACCTGGAAGCGTCCTCGCGGGGCGATCGCGAACGCATCGTGGACGAACTGTCGCGCAAGATACGGATAGGTGGCGCCGGTCGACTGAAGGAGAACCTGTACACGCTTTCCTATCGCGATTCCCATCCTCAAAAGGCGAAAAAGGTCGTGGAGTCGATGCTTTCGATTTTCGTCGAGTCGGGCCTCGGAGACAAGCGCCAGGACGCCGACCAGGCGCGCCGTTTCATCGAAGAGCAGATCCGGACATATGAGCAACGGCTGGCCGAAGCCGAAAACCGGATGAAGGAGTTCAAACTGAAATACATGGGGCTCATGGGACCGGAGGGCCGGGACTATTTCGGTCGATTGACGACGGTGACCGAACAGCTTAGCCAGGCCAAAATGGAGTTGTACGCTGCAGAGCAGTCACGAGACGCCTTACAGCGGGAAATGACGGGCGAGGATCCCGTATTCATTCCCGAGGCGGGCGCGAGCGCCGCAGCGTCCCAGGTGGGCATCGTTCCGGAGCTTGATACCCGCATCGAGTCCTTGAAGAAAGACCTCGACGAGTTGCTGCGGCGCTATACCGACCAGCATCCGGATGTCGTCGGCACCCGGCGCGTGATCGCCGAGCTCGAGGCGCAACGCAAGAAGGAGGTTGCTGTGCGCAGGAAGGCCGCGCCGACAGGATCCTCGTTCGGCGCGTTGGACAAGAATCCGGTCTACCAACAGCTCAAATTTGCACGTGCCGAAGCCGAGGCAAAGGTGGCAGCGCTGCGCGCCCGGGTGGGCGCCTTTCAAGCAGACTACGAGCGCTTGCTCGCCGCCCAGCAGAGCCTCCCGCGGATCGAAGCCGAGCTAGCACAACTCAATCGCGACTACGATATTCAAAAGCGTAATTACGAAAATCTCGTTCAAAGGCGCGAGTCGGCTTCCATGTCGAGCGAGATGGATGCGGCGGGAGGCGCAGATTTCCGCGTCATAGATCCCCCGCGCGTGTCATCAACGCCGGTCGCGCCAAACCGTCTCTTGCTCCTTCCGCTGGTGCTCCTTGCCGCATTGGGTGTCGGTGTCGCGGCAAGCTTTGCCTGGAGTCAGATTCGGCCGATGATCCACGACGGTCGCGGGCTGCGCGCGATTAGCGGGCGGCCATTGCTTGGTTCCGTCTCGCTCGTGCCGAACGATGATTTCGTCGCGAAGAGCCGGCGATTGCACGTCGCATTCTTCGGGTCGCTTGTCACGCTCGTTGTCTTCTACGGTGCGGGTGTCGCGCTCCTTCTCTGGAACAGCCGTGCCATCGCAGGGTGAATCCTCCGTGAGCATCATCGAACAGGCCGCCGAGCGGCTGGAGCGCCTCAAGCAAGCCGGGGTCGACGTTCCGACGGTCACTCCCAGGCCCATAGCGCAGGAGCCAAGTGACGCTCCCGTGAATACCCCGGCGGCCGAACCACCGAAAGCCACGCCGCCGAAAAAGCATTCTCGCCGCGTTACCGTCGACATCGATCGGCTCCGCGCTGCAGGCATCGTCACGCCGGACGAGCCAAACTCGAAGATTGCCGGTGAGTTTCGAGTTATAAAGCGACCGCTCATCGCCAATGCTCAAGGCAAAGGCGTTCCGGCCGTGCGCCGCGGCAACCTTATCATGGTGACAAGCTCGCTTGCCAACGAGGGCAAGACGTTTGTCACGGTGAATCTGGCGCTGAGTATCGCGATGGAACTCGACACGACGGTGCTGCTGGTGGATGGTGACGTTCTCGCCCCGGCGGTGATGGGAACGCTCGGGCTCGAGAAATCGAAAGGGCTGATCGACTTGCTTACTTCGCCAACTCTCGATGTCAGCGACGTTCTCCTCAAGACCGACATCGATCGACTATCGGTGCTTCCGTCCGGTACGCTACACGAACGGTCGTCGGAGCTCCTCGCGAGCGACGCAATGGTGCGGTTGATCGATGAGCTGGCGACCCGTTATCCCGACCGCATCATTCTGTTCGATTCTCCTCCCCTGCTCGCAACTACGGAATCGCGCTCGCTCGCATCCCACATGGGCCAAATCGTGTTGGTCGTCGAAGCGGACCGCACGGTTCGGAGCACATTCGAGGACGCGCTAGCGAAAGTCGAGTTCTGCCCGGTTGTTATGACTGTCCTCAACAAGGCGGTCGAGTCCGAACTCGGCTCTTACTATCACTATTACCGCAGCGGCGACGGCAGCCGCAAATGACCTGTCTGGCGCGTGGCTCTCGACGCCCCGCCAGGAACTGCTTGGCTACTAACCGCGAATTTCCGACCCGGCGCTCCGCTCAGCTGATAACTGCTGCCGTGGCCGTATTGGTGCTAGGCACCGGGCCCGCTGCGGCGGACCAATGGCGCGTGGAGCCAGGAGTGAGACCGTCGATCACCTACACCGATAACGTTGCGTTGGCGGCCCCTGGTCAGGAACAGGGTTCGCTGATTCTCGGCGTAACACCTCGCATCAACTTCTCCGGAAAGGGGAGCCGGTACTCCGT
>JBAVOF010000193.1:0-2578 GCA_049691835.1 Polyangiales bacterium | reverse complement strand
TCTCGCGACCGTGTGCAAGCCACGTCAGCCGCAAAATCGGCATTTTGGTCTCTTCTCTCAAAGAGACAAAGATTCAACCACGGTCGGATGACTGGGATCGACCTAGGAACGCTCCTAGTAGCTTCGAACACCCGTCTTCGCCCCCGAGAAAGATGAGATGAAGTAGCTGAGCCTCCTCGCGGGCTCGTTGACCTGACGTTGGTGTAGCGATGTGAAATCGAGTGACATGAAGCGACGAACCGCAAACACGGCGATGCGGGCAAGTCCCGGTCATGTTTTGGGTTTCTGTTGGGTTTCGGTGGACACTCGCGAGCTCCCTTAGCCCCGTAGGACCACGCTGGGAGCCCAATTGCGCACACCTAGTCGCTATGTCGCGTGGCTCGCCGCGCGGACAGGGCGTTTGCTTTTTCTATGCTCCCTGACTTGAGGGTGATCCTTGCCGATTTGATGCCGAGACCGGCGTGTCTCACGGCCATTTCGCGTCTTACTCATAGACGAAGATATCGGCGGCGCTTTTGCACGACGAGGTCCGCCGCATCGTTCGTGGTTCGGCGGAGATCGCCAAGGGCATCGACGATCCAAGCGGAGAGCAAACGCGCACCTTCCCAGATGACGACGGTCGCGGAGTGACTTTTCGAGCGATCGGGCACTGGCAGCAGTTCGGGGGTTGTTGTTGACCTTTCGGCAGCGGAAACGAATACTCACGAGATGGGGGAGGGGAAGGGTCTGAAGCGCGTGAAGAGCGCGGCCTATCGACTACGGAGCGCCATGGGCGACGCGACTGTGCAGCTACTTGCCGCCGGTTTACCCAAGCGGATCATGACCTCACGTCGGCACCACTTCGTGTGGGAGAAAGCCGGCTACCATGTTACTCCCAGCCACTTCTATTGGCCAATCCCGGACTCGCGGGACATCTCGGAGGACCTGTGGGAACTCCCCTCTGAGATGCCGGGCGTAGACATGCAGGCGGAGGAGCAACTCGAGCGACTCGCGCAGATCTTCGAGCGTTTTGGCGAGGAGCTCACGTCGCTGCAGCTCGATCCGGACTACGGTGAGTTCCAGTACGGCCTTCGGAATGATGGCTTTGGTCCTGTCGATGCCGAGATCTTCTATTCAATGATCCGGCAGCACCGACCCACCACGCTCATCGAGATTGGCGCCGGGAACAGCTCGCTGCTCGCGCAGAAAGCACTCGAGGTCAATCGCAACGAGGGGCACCCTGGCCGGCACGTCGCGGTAGAGCCCTATCCGGCCGAGTTCCTCCGTCGGCTCGCCGAGGACGGACGCGTCGAACTGATCGAGCGCCAAGTGCAGGACGTTCAACTCTCGATTTTCGAGGCGCTCGGCGCAAACGACATCCTCTTCATCGACTCGAGCCATGTCGCCAAACTCGGGAGCGACGTCCTTTACGAGGTGCTCGAAATCATCCCTCGCCTGCGCACCGGGGTCGTTGTCCACATTCACGACATCTTCTTTCCCTACGTGTACCCGAAGCACTGGTTCTACCAAAAGAAGCGCTTTTGGAACGAGCAGTTCCTCGTCCAAGCCTTCCTCGCGTTCAACGCATCGTTCCGTGTTCTATGGTCCTCGAGCTACATGAATGATCGCGCCCCCGAGTTGCTCCGTCAGAGGCTGACGTCGATCGAACGGGTAGGGGAATCGACGTATCCGAGCAGTTTGTGGATCGAGAAGACTGGCTAGCGAGACGGCCTCGGTCAACGCACTCTCCTAGCCCCTTGGGTTCTCAGCGTGGTCCCAAAGGGCTAAGAGAGCCTCTTCTTTCGAGGGGCGAGGGTAACTCGAGAGATTGCGTGTAAACGGCGAGAGCGGATGCAGCTCGGCGCCGACGAAAATGAATGCCTCTAGCGTCCTGATTGCAGGCCGAGTCGCTCAAAACGGATAGGCTTGTAGCGTGTCGAGGGCCATCGTCATGAGCATCTGCACCGCCTCGGGCGAGTCGGTTGGAATTCCAGCTGCGCCGCCTCCGTAGATCGCGGAGCTTTGAGGCTCGGAGTCGCGGTGTTCGCGCGCATAGGCGACGGCTTCGGGGAGGTCCGCGGCAAACGCTGCTCGGACCCCCGGCGTGGTCTGCGGGCGGGTCACGCACATGTGAATCGCGGCGGGGTTTTGTTGCCCGTTGAAGCGCCATGCGCGTGTCTTCATGAAGTCGTTGACGTGGTAGATGTTGAAGTCGTCTGATCGAAACGAGAAGCAAAACGTAGGGGAGCCCATGAGCATGAGCTCTGGCAGGCTCTTGACCACCTCCTGCATCTCAAACGCGGTTTCGAAGATCTGTTTCGCGTAGCGCATGTATCCCTCTCGGCCATAGCGCACCATAGCGGCCCAGGTCGCGGCGATGAGACCTCCGGAACGACTGCCGGCAAGCCCGTTGGATGCATAGATGCCACCCTTCCAACTGGGCTCGACGTAGTACTGGTACTTGCGAAATGATGCGTCTCTGTACAGCACGACCGAAGTGCCCTTGAGGCCGTACCCGAACTTGCGCGTATCGGCGGAAATCGAGGTCACCCCGGGCTCTCTTAGCCCATCGGGACGACGATGAGCGCTGAATTTCGCG
>JBAVOF010000192.1:0-1705 GCA_049691835.1 Polyangiales bacterium | reverse complement strand
CCCAAATGACGCTCTTCGAATCGTCCGGGCACTCGAGGTTTACGAGCAGACGGGCACGCCGCTTGGTGCCCTTCGCGCTGAGCACGCGCTCGGCCAGCCGCGATACAGGGCTGTCTTCGTGGTCCTCGACATGGATCGCGAGCTGCATACGACGCTCATCGAGCGGCGTGCGGCGGCGATGCTCGATGCAGGCTGGGTCGAGGAGGTCCGTTCGCTCCGGGCGCGCTGGGGCGACGAAATCCGACCGTTTGGCAGCGTCGGTTATCGCGAAATCCTCGCTCACGTTCGGGACGCCGTCCCCCTCTCAGAAACTCTGCGCCAGGTCCGGAAATCGACCCGGCTCTATGCGCGCCGGCAACGAACATGGTTCAAAGGCGAGCCGGGTGTAAGCTGGTGGAGCGAGAGGGCCGAGCTGATCAAACCGCAGGGCCTCCAGCGCATCGCGAAGGAACTGAGGCTTTGAACTTCTTTGGGCACGCGGTCGTCGCTGGCTGGTCCGACAAGCGGGCCGGCCACCTTTTCGGAAGCATGCTACCGGACTTCGAAACGATGGTCCGCGTCCCGCTGATCGAAGTACACAATCCCGACATTCGGCGTGGAATCGACCTGCACCACCGCACCGACGAGGCGTTCCACGGGACGCCCACGTTCCTCGCGCTGTGCGCGTACGCGCTCGGCGAGTTGACCCGATCCGGCGTACGGCGTGGCACCGCCCGCGCAGTCGGCCACATCGGAAGCGAGATGTTCCTCGACGGTTGCCTCGCCGGCACGCAAGACCACGTCGAGACCTACCTCGCCGCTCTGCATCTCGAAATCGACGGTCACCTGCGTTGGCAAGACGATGGTCGTGCTTTTTCCAGATTGCACCAGCGGCTGCTGGTCTGGGGCGCCCCGCACGACTACGACGACCCGCAGTTCGTCCTGGCGCGGATCGGGGACGCACTTCGCCGCCGGCCGGCGCTCTGTGTTCTCGACGATCAATTCGATCGGGTCGCAGAGTTTTTGCCTTCGCTTCGAACAATGGTGGAGCACGAGGCCCCAGAACTGCTCCACGAGCTTCGGGACGCGTTAGGCTCCGGAGACTGAGATGCTCGACACGCGGGGACGACGCAGAACGAGCGCCGACAGGCGGCGCCAGCACCTGCGATGGGGTCGAATCGCAGCGACGATCGCGGTGGTCGCATATCTGGCCAGCCGTGTGGAGCTCATTGATGTCCTGAACGCTTTTCAGCGGCTCTCCATCGGCGCCGCATTGACGGCGCTCACCGCCGTGTCGCTCGGGCTTTTCCTGGGAATGGTCCGATGGCGCATGCTGCTGCGCGCCTACGGGGCCATCGACATCCCCTCCTGGCCTCGCATCGCGCACCTCTACTTGGTCGGGCACTTCTACAACACCTATGCTCCTGGCGGCATGGGCGGTGATGTGATTCGAGGGGTCGCCGGCCGAAAGGCGTTTGGCGACCTGAACTGGGCCAGCGCAACGAGCGGAGTCGCTGTCGTGTTCATCGAGCGGGTCATCGGGGTCTCCGCCTTGCTCGTCCTCGCCGCGGCCGCCTACCTCTTTCGGCCGGTTCCAGGGGTCGAAAGCGTTGGGCTCTGGGCGGGCCTCGGCCTGCTGGCCGCCGCGCTGGTATTGATCGGCATCGCCATCTCGCCACGGCTGGCCCCCCTGTTCCCCGAAAAGCTCGGCAAGCCTCTACGCGCC
>JBAVOF010000191.1:0-4838 GCA_049691835.1 Polyangiales bacterium | reverse complement strand
CGCAAATCCCTCTCTTCGTCTGGCTTCCGGACGCGATGGCGGGCCCGACGCCTGTTTCGGCCCTGATTCACGCCGCCACGATGGTGACCGCTGGCGTCTACCTGTGTTGCCGGCTCTCTCCCCTCTTCATCACGTCTGACGTGGCAATGTCGATCATCGCGGTCACGGGGACGCTCACCGCGCTCCTAGCCGCCTCCATAGCCGTCGTTCAGCGCGAGATGAAAAAGATCCTCGCGTACTCCACCGTCAGTCAGCTCGGCTTCATGTTTGCGGCGGTCGGCGTGGGCTTCTTTGCGGCGGGCTTCTTCCATGTTTTCACGCACGCTTTCTTCAAGGCCTGCTTGTTCCTCGGTGCCGGTTCGGTGATGCACGCGGTGGACGCCCACGGCGACGCCGACATCTTCAAGCTCGGTGGCCTCAAGAAGCACCTGCCGACCACCCGTTGGACCTTCTTGGCGAGCTGCTTGGCGATCGCGGGCTTCCCCCTCACTAGCGGCTTCTTTTCGAAGGACGAGATCCTCCTCGGCGCAGCCGCTCAGATCTATCGCCCGGACGATGCGCTGATGACCTCCGTCGGTTGGTTCACCTTGATTGGGCTCACGCTCGCTGCGGTGATGACCGCTTTCTACATGTTCCGACTCTACTTCCTCACGTTCACCGGGGATTATCGGAGCGCCGACCAATCGGTCGACCACCCTTACGGTGCTCATCCGCACGAATCTCCGCCCGCCATGACGATTCCGCTGATGGTGCTCGGGCTCGGCGCTCTTGGGGTTGGTTTCTTGGGCCTCCCGCACGTGTTGCCGATCACCGGGGCTCATCTCAGTGACTACAGTTGGTGGAGCCACTGGATGGAGGCCTCGGTTGCCGGTCAGCCGGTTCCCGAAGAACTGCATATCGTCAATCTCGCCTCGGGCCTCGCATTCGCGGCGATGGCCGTCGGCATCAGCGGCGCCTGGGTGCTCTATCGAAACAAGAGCAGCGACGTGCTTGCCGAGAAGACTCCGGCCCGTCTCTATCAATTCGCGTTCGACAAGTGGCGTGTGGATGAGCTCTATGCCGCTACGGTCGTCGAGCCCATCAAGAAAATCGCCACCGTGGTGGGCTTCGCTGACATGACTTTCGTCGATGCGCTGATGACCAAGTGGCCGAGCTTCAAAGTCCGCGAGACCGGACGCCTTTTGGCGCGGATGCAGAACGGAGTCGTACAGATGTACGGGGCCGTGATGGTGGTTGGCGTCGTTGCGGTGCTCGCTTGGTTTTGGACCCCCCGTTCGCGCATCGATGCCGGTTTCGATGGGACCCTGGTCGAGCTGACGACGCCGCGCGGCCTCGGCTACGAGTACCGCTGGGACGCCAACTCGGACGGACAATTCGAGACTGACTGGGCCCAGACGCCAGGGACCACGTTCGCGTACGATCACGACGACGTTCGCGGCGTTGCCGTATTCATCAGCCACGCTCAGAGCGGGGTGGAGCGGAGAATCCGAGCGACGGAGCAATGGTCGCTCGTCCCCGTAGAGTCCGTGGTTCCCACAGAGCTCTTGTCCCGTGACGACCGAGGCTTCGAGGTGCGAATCGACGGCCAGGACCTGGTGTTCCGCCGACCCGATCCTCCGACCCTCCTGGCTGGGAGCAAGGAGCTACGTCTGCCCATGGGCAAGGACGGACGACTCGGCCCCGTCCGTGTCTTCGCTCGACCGATCGTCGAAGCAACGGTCGAGGTTCGCAACACCTTCGGCAATACGCATCGCGCGTCGAAGGAAATTCCGCTTCCGTTCTCGCTGGAACCGCCTTCGCATGCCGCACTGATTCCGGCGGCTCCCCGGGTGGTCCGATGACGACCCACTACGTCAGCTGGCTTCTCGCCCTTCCAGCACTCACCGCCCTGCTCGTGCTCGTGATGCCCAGGGGCTGGGAGGACGCGATAAAGCGGCTATCGATTGGCTCGATGCTGTTCGAGCTCATCCTCAGCACTCGACTCGTTTTCGCCGACTACTCGGACGCGGGGTATCGATTCGTCGAACAGGTGATCTGGGTGGAGTCTTTCGGGATTTCGTACAAGGTCGGAATCGATGGGATCTCGCTGTGGCTGGTGATCCTGACCACGCTCTTGTCGCCGATCGCCCTCTACGCGTCCTGGGGGAGCATCAGCACCCGCATCAAAGAGTATGCGGTGTCGTTCCTACTGCTGGAGCTCGGCATGCTCGGTGCGTTCGTCGCGCTCGACCTCTTTCTATTCTACGTATTCTGGGAGCTGATGCTGGTGCCGATGTATCTGATCATCGGCATCTGGGGCGGCAAGGACCGTGTCTATGCTGCGGTGAAGTTCTTCCTGTACACGATGGTGGGCAGCTTGTTGATGCTCGTCGCCATCCTGTACCTGGTTTCGAGCTACGAGAAGCTCGCTGGGCACTACACGTTCGATCTGTTGGAGCTGTCGAGTCTGGTCTTGCCGACCCTGCCCCAGTATCTCCTGTTCGGTGCGTTTGCCTTGGCCTTCGCGATCAAGGTGCCGATGTTTCCGTTCCACACCTGGTTGCCGGACGCGCACGTTCAGGCTCCAACCGGTGGGTCGGTCATTCTTGCCGCGGTGCTTCTCAAACTGGGCATCTATGGGTTCCTCCGGTTCGCCATGCCGCTGTTCCCCGTAGCCAGTCAGACGATCGGCCCGGTCTTGGCCGGGCTGGGCGTCGTGGGGATAATTTACGGTGCCCATGCAGCCTGGGTACAGCGCGACCTGAAGAAACTCGTCGCTTACAGCTCAGTCAGCCACATGGGTTTCATTCTGCTCGGGATTTTCGCGATGAATCGTCACGGTATATCGGGTGCGATCCTGCAGATGATCAACCATGGCATTTCGACCGGCGCACTCTTCCTCTTGGTGGGCGCGATTTACGACCGCCGTCATTCACGGATGCTCGACGACTTCGGCGGGCTCGCCAAGGTGATGCCCTGGTACGCCCTCGTTTTCGTCATCATCACCATGAGCTCGATCGGCCTGCCCGGTACGAATGGATTCGTCGGCGAGTTCATGATCTTGGCGGGCTCGTTCTTCTCACGAACATCGATCGGTTTCGGATCCTCCTGGTTCGTCATGACGCTTTTGGCCGCGACGGGGGTCATCTTCGCGGCGGTCTACATGCTGCACGCGGTGCTTCGAATCTTCTGGGGCAAAGTGGTGCACGCGGAGAACGAGTCGCTCACCGATCTCAATCGGCGGGAGATCGTTTCGCTGCTCCCGCTTCTGGTGATGGTGTTCTGGATCGGCCTATATCCGAAATTCTTCCTCGACAAGATGAACCCTTCGGTGGATTCGTTCATCACTGATTTCAGCGTTCGGTACTTCGAGGGTCGCCGGACTGCTGAGCCTCACCTGGTGGACTTCGACGAGCTGAAGCGACGATTGGAGGCCGCGGGAGGCCTTGCGTTGGCAGAACGCTCCGACCAGGAGGCGCAGCGATGAGCGCACTGATGGGAGTCTCCCCGCTGCTGCTTCTCGTCGTGGCGGGGCTCAGCATCATGCTGGTCGATGTGTTCACCGAGGAACGCACGGAGTTGCCTCTCGTCACCGCTGTTTCGCTCTTCGCAGGAGCGGCTCTGGCAGGCGCCATGCTAGTCAGCGGCAACCTGGCCGAAGCGCCCGAGCTCGTCACGCGTTACTTAGCGGTCGATCAGATGGGCTTGTTCTTCGATGTCGTCATCTGTGTAGGCGCCGGCCTGTCGGCTCTGCTCGCGGGCGGGTACCTCCGCGAGCATGGGCTCGAACGAGGGGAGTTCTACATCCTGCTCATCTTCACGGCGTTTGGTGCGATGGTGCTCGCTCGAGCCGTCGATCTCTTGAGCATCTTCTTGGGCCTGGAGACCATGTCTCTGGGCGCCTACTCGCTGGTCGCCTATCGTCGCACGAGTGCCCGAGCGGTCGAAGGAGCGGTGAAATACTTTCTGCTTGGCTCGTTTGCGGCCGCGATTCTCCTCTTTGGAAGCGCACTGCTGTACGGCGCGACGGGCCATACGGACCTCGCTGGTATTCGAGAGATCATCGCTGCGGGGCAAGCGGACGCAACCCTGACGATTCTCGCGTTGGTGATGCTCATCGTCGGCCTGGGGTTCAAGCTCGGCGCGGTGCCCTTCCACATGTGGGTGCCCGATTCCTACGAGGGCGCCGTCACACCGGTCACGACCTTCATGTCGGTCGCGGTCAAAGCAGCCGCAGTGGCGGTGCTCGTGCGGGTCTTGGTGGGCGCGTTCGGCGACCCGGTCAGCATGGGTCTCTACACGGGGTGGACGCCCGTCATCGCACTGCTCGCGGTCGTTACGATGGTATACGGCAATCTGGCCGCGCTCGCGCAAACCAGTGTCAAGCGCATGCTCGCCTATTCGTCGGTCGCCCATGCCGGGTACATTCTGGTCGGCCTAGCGGCAGTGCACGAGGTCGGCTCGTTCGGCGTGAGCTCCGTCCTGTACTACATCGCTGCGTACACCGTCTCCAACGTTCTCGCGTTCGGCTCCCTGATCCTGATGGGGTCGAAAGGCAAGGAGGCCGTGAGCTATGACGACCTGGCGGGCGCGGGCCGCCGCCATCCGATGGCAGCGTTCCCTTTCGTGATCGGCATTTTGTCCTTGCTCGGGATGCCCCCGACAGCAGGTTTCTTTGGCAAGTACTACGTGTTCACTGCCGCGGTGCAGGCGGGCGGGCCGATGATCTGGCTAGCGGTCCTAGGGGTTCTCGCAAGTGCTGTCGGCGTTTACTACTATCTCAAGGTAATCGTGTACCTCTTCATGCGCGAGCCCGAAGAGAATCAGCCGATCGCCGCCCCGATGCAATCGTTCTATGT
>JBAVOF010000190.1:0-18974 GCA_049691835.1 Polyangiales bacterium | reverse complement strand
CACTCGCGGTCGGTACTTGCGGACGAGCTCGTCGAACGCCCCCGCGTCTCCGGCCTTGGCCCGCGCCACGAGCTCGGCGGCCTCTGCCCCGCGTCGTTGTGCTTCAGATGCAACTGGATTCTGGCTCAACAGGCCCCCGTCTGTTCAGGACCCCTAAAGGTTACCCACTTTCCGGGCCTGCACCCAAATCCGTGGGTTGAAACGCCTAAACCAAGCTGTTACATGCAACCCGCCTGGACTCGGAAGCCCTCGAAATGGTGGGGAATTTTCTTCTGCAGTCCATTCTACACAGATGATTACCGATTGGTTCTACGGCCTATTTTCGAACGACCTCGCCATCGACTTGGGCACGGCGACGACCCTGATCTACGTGAAGGGCCGAGGGATCGTATCTTGCGAGCCCTCCGTCGTTGCGGTCCAGGCTGACCCCCGCGGCGGTAGGCGCGTCTTGGCGGTCGGCAAAGAAGCCAAAGAGATGCTCGGCCGCACGCCCGGTTCAATCCGCGCGGTCCGCCCACTACGCGACGGTGTGATCGCGGACTTCGACATCACCGAAGCAATGCTTCGTTACTTCATTGCGCGTGCGCATCAGAATCGCCGGACGCTTGTCAAGCCGCGCATCATCATCTGTGTGCCCTTTGGTATCACCGAAGTCGAGAAGCGTGCCGTCAAAGAGAGCGCGGAGGGTGCGGGAGCAAGGGAGGTGTTTCTCATCGAAGAACCAATGGCGGCGGCGATCGGTGCCGGCCTTCCAATCACCGAACCGAGTGGCAACATGGTTGTCGACATCGGCGGCGGGACCACCGAGGTCGCCGTCATTTCGCTGGCTGGGATCGTCTACTCACAATCCGTCCGCGTCGGGGGCGACAAGATGGACGAAGCGATCATCTCTTACCTGAAGCGCAAGTACAATCTCCTGATCGGCGAGCAGTCGGCCGAGCGCGTCAAATGCACCATTGGCAACGCGCACGCAGATGGCGAGACGGCGACGATGGAAGTGAAGGGCCGCGACATGGTCGCTGGTGTGCCGAAGACCGTCGTCGTCAATTCCGACGAGGTCCGCGATGCTCTGACCGAGCCGATCAACGCGATCATCGAGGCTGTCATGATGGCGCTCGAACGCACGCCGCCCGAGCTCTCCGCTGACATCGTCGACAAGGGGATTGTGCTCACCGGCGGCGGGGCCCTTCTCAAAAACTTGGACGTGCTTTTGCGCGAGGAAACGGGGCTTCCGGTAATGGTTGCGGACGATCCGGTGTCCGCCGTGGTGCTTGGTTGCGGCAAGGCGCTCGACCACCTCGATCTTCTTCGCGAGGTGACGATCGCGTAGGGCGACGGGCAAGAACGCGAAGATGAACTACTTCCAGACAATTCGAGATGCCACCATCTTGCTTGCACTGGTGATCATCCCCGCAGCGTTCTTGCGCGCCAACCTCAGAGATCCTTCCGAGCTTTCCTGGCTCGATGAAGCGTTGATTCAAGTGAGCGGACCAGTCCAGTACGTTGCGGAGTGGGCAGCCGACGGCGTTACCAGCATCTTCGAGGACTACTTGTACCTCGTAGACGTCAAGAGCGATAACGACCAGCTTCGCGGGGAGAACGATCGTCTCCGAAGGGAGATGCGCGTTCTGCGTGGCGAGGCACGCCGCGTTCGTGAGCTCGAGTCCTTGTTGGGCTTGCGAGAGCGGTTGGCGACCGAGACGATGACCGCCCGCGTCATCGCGAACAGCATCTCGCCGTCGTTTCGAGTCGTGCGCGTTGCGGTCGATCAAGGCGAGCACGCTGGCGTGCACGCCGGCATGCCCGTGGTCGCCAACGAAGGCCTAGTCGGTCAGATTCGGCGGGTGTCAGGGCGCTTCGCGGACGTTCTGCTGACCATCGATCCGGAGAGTAGGGTGGACGTGGTCGTCGGCGAGAGCCGCGCCCGGGGCCGTCTCGAGGGTCTCGGCGAACGCGGTCGTTATCGCTGCCGTATCCAGTTCGATCGAGCGGACGACAAAGTGGCTGTCGGCGATGAGGTTTTCACCTCCGGGCTCGGGAAGAAGTTCCCCGCGTCCATTCTGATCGGTTACGTCAGCAAGATCGGCAATCAGGAGTTCGGCCTGCAGCAGGAGGGCGAAGTCACTCCTTCGGTCGATTTCACCAGGCTCGACGAGGTACTGATCCTCAGTTCGGAGCCCAAAGACGCGGACGCGCTGTAGGGGGGGCATGCACGGGGCGCGCGGCAGCATCTTCATCGTCTTGGTCACCTTCGCCATGCTGTTGATGCAGTCGGCGTTTGCGCGGGTGCTCGCTCCGTATCCGTTCTCGCCTTACTTCGGACTGCCGTTCGTCTTCGCGTTGGGCACGGCTCCGGGGGTGCGGATGCTCCGGGGCGCCCTGACCGCATTCGCACTTGGCTACCTGTATGACCTGTTCACAGCAAATCCGCTCGGGCTCCATACTTTCGTGTTCGTCGTCGGTTATCTGACGGCGTGGCTGACTGGATACCTTCTGTCGTTTCGGGGTATCGCGTTCGAGGTAATTCTCACGTTCGTCCTGACGGTTCTGCTCGGGGGCTTGATCGAGATCATTCGCGGATTCACGCCCGGACGAATGTTCTGGAGTGGGGCTACTATGAGCATCGCGCTATTCGCCTCCGCATTCGCCACTGCCCTAGTCGCGCCTGTCCTGTTTGCCGTGGTGCGCTGGATCGACCCCGCACCGGCGCGTGCGTCGACATGATCACGCTCTCACAACGTCGGGAAGTGGGAGAGTTCCGCAAACGCTATCGCTGGATGGCGCTTTTCGTCGTCCTAGTGTTCGCTGGCATCGTAGGCCGGGTCGCGCAGGTGCAGCTCTTTCAGCGTGACCGATGGTCGGGCATCGCACAGGAGAACATCACCAAGACGCTTGAGCTTCCGGCGACCAGAGGAGTGATTCGAGACATCGGAGGGCGCGTGATTGCCTCGAACCGCCCATCCTATGACGTCTACGCCACCCCGCGCTTGCTGCGAGCCGAGGACCTCGATCGCGTCGCCTCGCTCATGGGGCTGGGCGACGAAGAGCGGGCGGCTCTCCAGACGCGAATGGACCGGCTGTCCCCAAGCCGTCGCTCTCATCAGCTCGAGCTATTCAGAGACGTCGACCGAGAGCAGCTCGCGGCGCTGGAGACCCACCTCTCCGAGCTCCCAGCGCTCGATATCATCACAGTCCCGCTCCGGGACTATCCCTACGCTACGCTTGGCGCGCACCTGATCGGCTATCTGAACGAGGTCAACGACCAAGACCTGGAGCGTGCGACTGACTCAAACGCGTACCGGCCGGGAGACCGAATTGGCCGCAGCGGTCTCGAAAAGCGTTACGAGCCTCTGCTCAAGGGGTCTCGGGGTTTTCGGAGAGTCGTCGTCGACGCCAGAGGCAACGCGCTCGAAGGCACACAACCGGATTCGCTCCAAGTCGAAATGCTCAAGAAGCCGGTTCCCGGCCACGACATGCAGTTGACCATCGACATGCAGTTGATGGAGGCGTTAGACCGCGCCTTCCGGCCGCACCCCTCGGGCGCGGCCGTCGTCGTCGATATTCATACCGGCGCGATTCGCGCGCTCTATTCGAAGCCGGCGTACGACGCGAACGAGATGAGCAGCGGTCTCAGCACCAAGCGCTACGCCGAGCTCACCGGTGACCCTTTTCGACCACTGATCGACAAGACCATGTATGAGACCTATTTCCCCGGGTCGACGTTCAAAGTGATCACTGCGCTGGCGGCGCTCCAAGACGCCGTGATCGATCCGGCGCAGCGTATCGAATGCAAAGGGTCGCTCTCCATCGGCCGTCAGAAGTTCCGGTGCAACAAGCGACACTCATGGGTCGATCTCTACGAAGCGATCGTGCAATCCTGCAACGTCTACTTCTGGGAGCTCGCCGAGGAGGTCGGTTTCGAACGAATCACCCACTACGCGCAAGCATTCGGCTTCGGCGAACAATCGGGGATCGGGGTCAATAGCGAAGCGAAGGGCTTTCTGCCGAGCCGGCAGTGGTACGTCGAGCACTACGGGGCATTTCGCGTCGGGTACACACTCAACACCGCGATCGGGCAGGGAAACACGAGAGTCACGGTCTTGCAGTTGGCGATGGCCTATGCCGCGATTGCCAACGGTGGCACCTTGTACGCTCCACAAGTGGTCCAGCACGTGAAATCGCCCGACGGCGCCCTATCCGAGACGTTTCAGCCGCGTGTGAGGTGGGAGGTCGACGTCTCGCCGCAGCACCTCGAATTCATTCGCCGCGCGCTCATCGATGTGGTTCAGGAGGAGTCCGGCACCGCCTACCGGTCCCGCAACAAAGATGGAGTCCGAGTGGCCGGCAAGACCGGCACCGCCCAGGTGGTGAGCCGAAAAGGACGCTCCGAGGAAGCCTCGAGTGCCTGGTACCTCGACCGCTCCCATGGATGGTTCGCTGGCTTTGCGCCGGCTGATGATCCTCAGGTCGCGTTCGCTGTCTTGGTGGAGCACGGGGGTTCGGGTGGCGCGAGCGCCGCCCCGATTGCAATGTCGGTAATGCAGCAGTATCTGGGCGAGCCAGCTCCAACCGAGGCGAAGTAACCGATGACGATAGGAAGAACAATCCGCGACGACTTCGATTGGCCGCTCTTCATCGTGGTGTCGACCATAGCGTTGTTCGGTGTGCTCAACTTGTATAGCGCCACCGACAGTGGGACCACGTCGGATGCCTACGTGCAGCAGCTCTACTGGCTGACGCTCGGCTTTTCCGTCGCGGGAATGACAGTTGCAATCGACTATCGGCACTTCGAACGTTATGGCTGGCTGATATACGGTGGCTGTGTTCTGGCGCTGGTGCTCGTGTTCGTGCTCGGTAGGAGCGTGCGGGGGTCCACGCGCTGGATTGCCCTGGGCGGGTTCTCACTTCAACCAAGCGAGCTGATGAAGGTCGGGCTAATCATTGCGCTGGCGAAGTATCTTCACCACGACACCAAGACTGGAGGTCGCACCCTGGTCGACCTGATCATCCCAGGCCTGATCCTCGCGCTACCGATGGGGCTGGTCTTGCTTCAACCCGACCTCGGCATGGCGTTGATGCTCGCGTTCATCTTCGGGAGCATCATGATGCTCACCCAACTCAAGATGCGGTCGGTCGTCACGCTCCTCGCGGCGTTTCTGATCGCCGCTCCCGTCACCTGGTTTTATCTGCTGAAGGATTACCAGAAAGAAAGGGTCACGGCTTTCTGGGAACGCTTGGGTGGAACCCAAACCGACCTCCTCGACTCGGGGTGGCACACCCATCAGTCGTTGGTGGCCATCGGTAGCGGTGGGATCACGGGCAAGGGTTTCACGCAAGGCACGCAGACCCGATTCCGCTTCCTGCCCGACCAGCACACGGATTTTCCGTTCCCGGTCTGGGCCGAGGAGCACGGCTTCGTGGGTGCCGTGCTTCTGATCAGCTTGTATCTGTTCTTGGTCCTCTGGGCCTTGCGGATCGCATCTCAGGCCAAGGACCGATTCGGCGCGGTTGTCGCGGTCGGTGTGGGTGCCATGATCTTCTGGCAAACGGTGGTCAATCTCGGCATGGTTTCGGGGCTACTGCCTGTCGTCGGGATGACGCTTCCCCTATTCTCGTACGGTGGGTCGAGCTTACTCTCGACCATGTTGGGTTTGGGCCTTCTGATGAACGTGTCGATGCGGAGGTTCTCACATTGAGCGAGCCGAGGCGAGTGATGGCCGGCGTCATCCAGATGACGTCCACGGCCGATGTCGATGCCAACCTGCGCACCGTGCACCATCTCGTTGCCGAGGCTGCCTCTCGTGGTGCGGAGGTTGCGTTCGTGCCCGAGTGCTTTGCCTACCTCGGTCCCGAGAACGGAAAGCTCGACATCGCCGAATCCTTCGAGGAAGGCGGGCCGATTTTCAAGCGCTGCCAGGAGGCGGCGCGGGACGCGAAGATCGATGTGGTCTACGGCGGCTTCTGGGAAAAGAGTAGCGTTTCAGGCAAGGTCTACAACTCGTGCATCTACATGCGCGCGGATGGCGCGCTCGACGCGGTGTATCGCAAGATCCACCTCTTCGATGTCGACCTGCCCGATGGCACCAAGATCCTTGAGTCGCAGACGATCGAGCCGGGCCGCGAGACGGTCGTCGCCGAGGCTCCATTTGGAACCCTGGGTCTGAGCGTTTGTTACGACCTGCGTTTCCCAGAGCTCTACCGGCGCCTGGTCGATGCCGGTGCCATCGCGCTTGCGATTCCGGCCGCCTTCACGCTGACGACCGGCAAGGATCACTGGCATGTTCTGCTTCGCGCCCGGGCGATCGAGCAGCAGTGCTTTGTTCTGGCGGCGGCCCAGACGGGTCATCACTACGGGGAGCGTCGCTCGTATGGTCATGCGCTCATCGCCGACCCTTGGGGCACTGTCATCGCGCAATGCGGTGAGGGCGAAGGTGTTGCGGTCGCGCCAATCGACCCCGCGTTCGTACAGAAAGTCCGGCGTGCCGTGCCGAGCCTAGCGCACCGGCGCATCCGTTAGACCCGCAAACGCATCGAGCCCCGACGGAAGGACCGTCAGGGCTCGATGACGTGAGGCTTCGAAATGTCGTTACGGGGTCGGCACGTCGAAGCTGACCGTCGGAAGGGTCAGCCAGGTGCATGCCGGTTCGTCGCCCGTGGTCGAGAGGGTGAGCGGAACTGGCGAGATGATCGTGAAGGTCATTTCCGTCGCTTCGAGCACGACCGAGCCGTCCACTGCGGTCCACGCTCCCGCTTCGACGGGGGTCGTGACCACGACGGGACCCGGGGTGCCATTGTCGTCGGTGTCCGCGGTGAAGTCGGAAAGGCACGGAGTTTGCGCAGGGACGTTCACCGTACCGTCACCCGCGCTGTTGGCGACGTCCGCTGAGGCCGCGCCGATCTCCGCGACCTGAACGAAGTTGCCCAGGGTCCCGACGGTGTCCTCGTCGATGATGAATTGGATCTGCACGTCGAAGTCGGTTGCCTCGCTGGGGCTCACGTCGCCCATCGGCTTGGCCGCAAGCACGACTTCGATGGGAACCTGGACGACGCCCAGCCCATCACATTCCACCGAACCCGTGCCGGTTGTGAAGCTCGGGTCGATCGACTGACCTTCACCGCAAATGACGTCGCCTCCGCCGCCAGTGCCACCAGTGCCACCGGTGCCGCCGCTACCCCCCGTTGCGGTGTCGTCGCTTCCGCAACCCAGCATGCCGAGCGTGCCCGCGAGCACACCAACCATCATTAATCTCACGAATCTCGTCATCCCTTGTTCTCCTTAGTCGGCCCGGATAGTGCGAAGCTTGGCACAAATGGGCGTTCGCCCCCAAACGCGCGTCAGGGTCACCTATTCCGAGGGCCTGCGCGAGGCAAAAAGCCGGCCATCGGTCGAGTTCTTCGAGCTGAACGCGCGTACCCCCGATCAGGCTCCCTTGGGAAGCCAGGGCATCAAACGGCTCGTCCTCTCTTGGTAGTCGGTGTACGCGGGGTACTTCCGCGCGGAAAGCTTTTCGGTGAGGTCCGTCGAGCCCTGGAACAACAGGGTCAGGAGAACCGCGCCTGTGATCGTCCAGTTGAGCCAGCCGGCGCCCGCCGCGATCGAAAAGCCGTAGTACGTCCACCACATGGCCTGCTCACAGAAGAAATTCGGGTGGCGCGAGTAGCGAAACAGACCTGTCGTGACGAACTCGGCTTCGGGTTTCCCGCCTCGCGCGATAGCCGCGTGCTTCGCGGTCTGGAACCGCCACTGTTGCTCGTCGGCCACGGTTTCACCGACGAGGAAGACGACGAACGCGATAGTTGCGGCATAGTCGAGCGCGTTGAGCGGAGTCCCCATCAACCGATACGCGGCATACGAAGGCGCCACGATCAGCAGAAGCAGGAAGTTCTGAAAAGGCGCCAGGAACGTCGCATTCAGGACTTGGAACCAGACAGGTCCAATCTTCCCTCGGATCTCTTCCCATCGGTAGTCCTCTCCTCCCCGTTTGTAGCCGCCCTTACGCGCGAAGTTGTAGGTGAGCCTCACGCCCCAGAGCACCGTGAGCATGGCCATCAGGTTCAATCGCGGATCGCCAAACCCTGCGTGTCCGGCGAAGTGAACGGCGAAGAGCGGTGGGCTGATCGACCAGAGACGATCGACCCACGAATACTCCCGCGTGATCAGCGACAGCACCCAGCACAGAAGGGCCAGACCGCCAGCTATCCAAAGGGCGGTGGTCAGCGGATCGGTCGACTTGTACAGCTCGATCAGGTGCATGATTCCTCTCTATTCGGACGCGTTGGGCGGCAGCTCATCCCGTCCCAGCCGCTCCGCGCTATCGCCTACTTCGTACAGCACGTCGAGGTAACGCTCGAGCAGGTCGGTCACCACGCCCTGAACCGGCAGAGTGTTGGCCATTCCGTATACGGGTGCCATTCCACCCTCTTCGTCCGGGTGAGCCTTGGTGTGCTCGACGGCGGCGCGCAGATCCTGGAGGAATCGCTCGACTACGCCTTCTTCGGTATGCCGGAGCGTGATCGCCAGATGAACGCTCGGCGGCTTGTGTAAGCCGTTGAGATTCCAGCGCCGCTTGGACATGAAGTCCATCACTCGATAGATGTCGAGCTCGTCAGAGCCAAATGCGATCACCCAGAGTGGCTCTCCCAGCACCTTCAGCTCCGGGATTGCGCCAATGCCTGCCCGCACTCTTGCACCGGTCTCCAAGATCCGGCGGCTCGCATCGAGATATCCGCGCTCGCCCAGCGACATCATGGCCGCCCAGCAAGCGGCGCTGAGGGCCCCCGGCCGGCTACCCGCAAAGGTTGGCGAGAAATAGAGCCCGCCCGGCCAGTCGGCGACTTTGTAGTACTGGTAGTGATGGAGCTCGTGATTGCGGTAGAGCACCACGCTCGTACCTTTCGCGGCGTACCCGTACTTGTGGGTGTCCGCGGACATCGAGGTCACGCCGGGCAGGCGAAAGTCGAACGCCGGAACCTGATACCCGAGCCTCTCGGCCCAGGGGAGGATGAAGCCCCCGAGACAAGCATCGGTGTGGAAGCCGATCCCGCGTTTCCGCGCGAGCTCCGATAGCTCTTCGATCGGGTCGATCACCCCGTGCGGGAACGACACCGCGGAACCGACGACGCAAATGGTGTGCCGATTGAGCGCCCTTCTGGTTGCGGCTACGTCTGCGCGGCAATCGGGACCGACCGGCACTTTGACAAGCTTGAGGCCGAAGTACTGAGCGGACTTGTCGAAGGCCGCATGCGCCGTAGTCGGCACGACCAGCTCCGGCGAGGTGATGCCTTTGGTGTCGCGCGCCCAATCGCGGTAGCTCCGCATCGCCAGCATGATGCTCTCAGTTCCGCCGCTGGACACCGAACCGCAAACCTGCGCATCGTCTGCTTGCCGTGCACTCAACATGTTCGCTGTCATCGAGACGATCTCCGCTTCGTACTTGGCAATGCTCGGCCAGAGATCGGAGTGGAGCGGATTGGTCTGCGACGTAATCGCGTACACCTCGTTTAGAAACGCGATGTGCTCCGGGTCGCCGTGGTACACCGCGCCCGACACATAGCCATCTTTCCAGCGGTCGCTCTCGCGACGTTCGAGCTCCCGAATCTCTTCAAGGATGTGCGCCCGAGGCTTGCCCTCGGCCGGAAGTGCGGGGTGGCTTTCGACTTCGCCCGCGTACGGCTTCGCCGACTTGCGAAGCTCCTCCATGATCGGCGCATACTCCGCCTCGAGCCGCTCTTTGACGATGGGTAGGCGCTTCGCGTACCGATAGATGCGTGCGACCAACGGCTCGAGTGGCCCGAGCCGGATGTTCGCCAGATCCTTGATGTCCATGCGTCCTGCGTACCGCAGCATCGCGCGATCGGCCAGCCTGCCCGACGCGCCTAGCCGTTCAGCCGCTTGTAAATGGCTTCGTTGTGCTTGTGGATTTCCAGGAAGGCCTGGAAGAGCTCATCGTAGATCGAACGATGATCGGCATTTGGAACGTAGCGCTTCTCGATCGGAACCCGGGCGGAGATCTCCTCGACTTTGATCCTGCCGAGTCCCACCGCGGCGACGAAGGCCGCACCCCGGACGTTCGCGGAGAGCGGATCGGCTACCTGGTCGATCGGCCGATCCAATACATCCGCGAAGATCTGACACCAGAGCTCCGACTTCGCACCCCCGCCGATGAATCGAAGGGCCTCGAAGCGGCGGCCGATGAACGACTCGACGCCTCCCATGAGCCAGCGCGTATTGTAGGCTACACCTTCCATGACCGATCGGATCATGTGCGCGCGCGTCGTCCTCAATGACACGTTGGAAAACGCGGCTCTCAAGTGGGGGTCCGCGACTGGGGTGTGCTCGCCGTAGAGCCATGGAGTGAAGATCAGCTTGTCGCTGCCTGCAGGCACCCCCGCAGCAAGCTTGCCGAATCGCTCGAAGACGTCCTCGGGAGGAGCTCCCGGGTCCAGCACGTCATCACGGCAGAACACATCGTCGCGGAGCCAGGTCATGCACGCCCCGGCGGTCTCTTGCTCGTTCCCGATGAAGTAGCGGCCTGGCAACGCGGAGGGCAGCGAAGCCATGTTGTGAACCAGGTCGGTTTTCTTGAAGGGAACGTGACAGGTCAGCCAGGACGAGGTTCCAACGTAGAGGTGCCCCTCGAAGTCCCCGACCGCACCCGAGCCAACCGCTGCCGCGGGAACGTCCGGGGTTCCACCGACGACCTGGGTGTCTTCACTCAGCCCGAGCTCGAGGGCGGCCGTCGACGTGAGCGTGCCGATTACGTCCACGGCGCGCGTCAGATCCGGGAGCTTGTCGCGTGGCAGCGTGGTCTGCGCGAGAAGCTGCTCGTCGTAGTGGACGTTGTCGATGTCGCGGTTGTTCGTGACCCAATGAAGCGCGATCGAGTCGGTCGTGGCGAAGAACTTCCCGGTGAGACGCAGGTTCAGATAGTCCTTCGGCTCCATGAACTTGTAAGCGGCCCGGTAGATCTCCGGCCGCTCATGCCGAAGAAACAGAATGTGAGCAACGGGTTCCTTGCCCGCCAAGCTCGGTGCTCCACCGGTCTTGCGCAGCCAGCTCTCGAGCTTGAGCGCCCCATAACCTTGAACCCGCACCAGGCCACCGGCCACCTCCGGCACGTACTTGGCGCCCCGCGAATCGAGCCAGATGATGGCGCGTCCGAGCGCGCGACCCTCCGCATCCACCGGGACGGTGCCCGCCCACTGCGAGGTCACGGCAACGGCGATGATCTGCTCGGCGGGCACCAGACCGCGATCGGTGATTCGCCGCGTGGCCGACGTGATCGCACGCCACCAATCGTCGGGGTCCTGCTCGGCGCCCCCGCCATCGCTCAAGAACAGCTCGGTCGACTCGACTTCGGACGCCAGCACTTCGCCTTCGGTCGTAACCAGTGCGACCTTCGGGCCACTCGTGCCCAAATCGATCGCGAGGATGCATTCGCTGGTCACGGGATCAATTCTTGGCGGCGTCTTCGACTGCCTTCAAGAGGCTCTTGGTGTACACGCCGCTCTGGGCCAGCTGGTCCCGTGCCTTCTTGGCGGAGGCGTCCCAGGCGGCGCTGTTCATGGAGGTATCGACCTCTTTGATGCCGCGACCAAGCAAGGTTTGATAGGCGCGTGCGTCGTCTTTTGCGACGATGTCATCGAGCTTCGCTGCGGCACGGGCGGCGGTGTCGAGCAGCGTTTTCTGATCGGCTTTACTGAGCTGGTCGAACTTCTTCTTGCTGATGATCGAGCCGCCGACGATGATGTTGAAATTGCTGGTGGTGACGAACTTCAGCTTCGTGTACCACTGGAAAGCGACCGCAGCCATGGCGGATGCGGGCACGATTTCGAGCTTCCCGTCTTTGAGCCCGGGGAACACGCCGGAGGCGCCCACGCGGATCGGGTTCGCGCCCAGCGCCTTGACATACGCGAGCCCGACCGCGTTGTCTTTACCCGCCCATCCGGGCCGGCCAGCAAGGTCGGCTGGCGTGCTGAACTCGCTCGATGAAAAAACGCGGTTCTTGCCGCCATCCCCCCAGGCAAGAAGCTTGAAACCACCATCCTCGATCAGCTTCTGAAGCTGCGGGTCGAGCTTGTCGCGCGCGCGGTCGAGTTGTGCGTCCTCGGTGAGAAGGCCGGGGGCCGTCAGCACCTGCAGCTCGGGCGCCACCATGCTCAGGCCTGTCGTTGCGACGCCCGCCGCGTCGAGCTTGCCCGCTTTGATTCGCTTGACGAGATCCCGGTCGCTGCCCTCACTTCCACCGGAAAACACCCTGAGCTCGACCCGACCCTCGGTCTCCTTTTGGAGCGTACGGCTCCAGGCCTTGAGCACCTTCACGAACGAGGAGCCGGGAGGCGCCAGTGACGCGATGCGGATCGTAGTGGTCGGCGAGCTTGGAACCTGAGAGACCGCAGAACGACCGGGGGTGAACAGAGCGACCAGTGCGAGAGTGAGGATCAAGGGGTATTTACGGTGT
The DNA here is from genome assembly GCA_049691835.1 of Polyangiales bacterium. Taxonomy (GTDB): domain Bacteria; phylum Myxococcota_A; class Polyangia; order Polyangiales; family Houyiibacteriaceae; genus SG8-38. The sequence goes on along the minus strand of JBAVOF010000190.1, from coordinate 6,513 downwards.
TGCATATCGACTCACTGTTGGACGGCCGTGGGCCGTCATTGTTCATTTGGCGGCGGCGAGCTTGGTGACCTGATCCAGAAGGCTCTTGCTGTAAACCCGACCCGCCAATTCGTCTCGCGACTTCCGGGCGACTGCGTCCCATTCGGTTTGGTGAGGCGTGAGGTCGACCTCGCTGATCCCTCGCTGGATCAAGGTCCGGTACGCTTTCGCGTCGTCGCGAATGACGATCTTGTCCATCGCGCGCGCGCCGCGCTCCGCCGTGTCGAGCAGGATCTTCTGGTCGCCCGGCGTGAGTTGGTCGAACACCTCTTTCTTCACGATCGAGCCTCCGATGATGATGTTGAGGTTCTGTTTCGCCATGTAGTTCAGCTTGGTGTACCACTGGATGGCGACGGCCAAGATGCAGGAGGCGGGAACCGTGTCGATCATGCGGGTTTGCAGGCCGGCGTAGACCTCGTTTGCCCCAACGCGCACCGGGTTGGCGCCAATGACCCCCAAGTAGCCCGCAAACACAGGGTCGTCCTTCCAGGCCCAGGGCCGCCCGCTCTTGAGGTCGGCGGGGCGCGCAAAAGGCTTCGTCGAAAACAGGCGGTTCTTACCCCCGTCCCCCCAGGTGAGGAGCTCGAAGCCGACATCGCGGAACATCTCCTCGAAGTGGCTGCGGAGCTCCGTCCTCACCCGGTTGAGCTGGTCCATCTCGGTGATCAGGCCCGGCGCGGTCAATACGAGAATCGGGCGCACCACCATCCCCATCCCCGTCGTGCTGATCCCTGCGGCGTCGATCTGACCTGCCCGCATCTTACGAATGAAGTCGCGCTCGTCGCCTTGGCTTCCGCCTGTGTAGAACCGAAGCTCCGCGCGGCCCTCCGTCTCCTGCTTGAACGTACGACCCCATGCTTTGAGAATCTTGCCAAACGCCGAGCTCGGAGGGGCGAGAGAGGCGTAGCGAATGACGATGGGCCCGTCGGCGGCAGCGTTCGAGGCGGCGGTACCGGGTAAGAAAAGAGCGGCGATCGCAAGCGCGACCACCAACGAATGCTTCGATGTACTCACGCAGCCCCCTTACTACAAGCTGAGCGCGGGAACCAATCGCCGTCTCAGGAAGTCCCGAAGCTCTTGATCGGTTCGCTGGGGCTCGGGAGCTGCCAGCAAAGATAGAATCATCCGCAGCATGAGCTCCATCGCCTCCGCAGCCTCGTCCTCACCCCAACCCGAGGCTTCGATGATCTCGGCGAACGCGACGCGCGCGAACGCGATCGACGGGGGTTGGGTGAATCCATGTAAGACGCCCGCATCGAACAGGGCCGGCTGCCAAACCTGCCGCAGGACTGGATTGTCCCGAATGGCCCGGAGCGTGAATACGGTAGCTTCGACGGCCTTGTCCCGTGCCTCAGCGAAGCCTCGAATCTGCTCTTGGACCTCATTGGCCAGGCGAAGCCCCGCCTGGAGCAAGACAGAGCGAATGAGCTCCTCCCGATCCTTGAAATAGCGATACACCGTGGGTCGGCTCACTCCAGCCTCGAGTGCGACGTGGGCGATCCCGGTGCCCGCGATTCCGTCCCGCGCCACGCACTGGGCGGCGACCTCCAGTAGCCGTTCACGCGCAGCAGTTCGCTGGGGTGGATCACCATCCCAGGCTTCGCGCTGTTTGTTGCTGACGTCTTCGTCGGCGCTGAAGTGAGTCATGTATCGTCCTCAGGCGACAGTCCGTCCCCGCCCGGCCCCTGGTTGATAACACTTCTCGGGGGTTTCCGCATCGGTCACCACAGCGACCAATGCCCGGCATAGAGCACTTGCGCCGCGATTAGGGCATTTGTCACCGCATGGGCCACAATTGCGTCACTCAGCAGCCCTCGACGTGACTGCGCGTAGCAGTACAGGACACCGGCCACGAACCCGCCAACCCACTGCTGGTGGGCAGCCGCGAAGGCGACTGAAGAGATCAGCACGGCCGGCCAGCTCCACTCGCTGTACGACACGTTCCTGAAGTCGGTGGCGATCAGGCGCCTCAGGAGAAAGCCGCGAAACGCTAGCTCCTCGACGATTGGAATCAGCAGGACCGACCCAAGCACGCGCCCGACGATCCACACGACGACCAGAGGCTTCTCGAGCTCCGAGAAGAGCTCTGGCGGTGTTTCCGATACGTAGGGCTCGCTCCACGTGGAGATCGCGATCCACAGCACGTAGACGGCGACCCCGATGCCGACGGCGTGCCACGACAGGATGCTTCGGCCGCGAAGCTGGTGCCGGAGGCCTGTTGCGTAGGCCTGACGGTACCAGGCGAGCACCAGCAATCCGATCGCCACGCGAACGGGGTAGAAGTAGTCCACCTCGCCTACGAACAATCCGGTCACCAGCGCGGTCGCGACGACGGCCAGCAACGGTAGCAGGAACGGCGCGCTGGGATTGACGATGGTGCCGCGCGAACCACTGGGCCACGCTGCGAACCAACGCAGACGTTGACTTGCCCAGACCGCGCCGAGCGCGACCGCGCAGAAGAACAACCAGCCGGCCTTGGAGTGAAACCCGCCGATGGCGATCTCGGGGTAGCCGGCGTGACCGACGAGAATCAACATGACGATTCGAACGACATTGAGGAACCAGACGGCGAGCACCGCGAGCGGGAGCAGCAAGAGCGCGTGCGGGAATCGAAAGCGCTGACGAAAACCGGCCAGGTATGCGGACAGGAAAACGACGATCAGCCCGATTCCCTCGTAGCCGGAGCAAATCGGTGTGACGCGCACCCAGAACTCCTCGGTGCCAACCGCTGCCTCGCTGGGGTCGAAGTAGATCGGGAGCCCGAACAGCCCCAACATCCCAGCAACTGCATCAAGCGTCACCGGGCCGAGACGGTCCCAGAGGCCCAACGTAGCCAATCCAGCTCCCCAGGCGACCAGTGCAAGCAAGCCGGCGAACCCGAGCGGCACGGCAAGCTGATGGAGGATTGCACGCAGCTTCAGGCCGCCGGCAGCCACCGGGAGCAACGACAAGAGCGTCGCGATACCTCCGAGCAACCACAGACCGATCCAAAGCGCAGGCGGTCCATCGGGCGGGGTCTCACGACCGAACACGAGGTAGGTGATCGCGTACAGCCCGGCGAAGCAAACCAGATGCACGATGAGGCGAGGGCCCAGCGCCGGCGCGCCCGCTGTGGTGCGCGAGAACGCGGCACGCAACGAAGCGCCACCGAGAATCCAAGAGGCGGTTCCAAAGGCGATCGCGGCCGGTCCGAGAAGGCCTACCCAACCGAGGGCCTCCCACGCGCCGGCGCGGGCCCGCAACAGAGCCGCGTCGAAACTCACACTGATGAACAGGTACTCGGCGATCAAGATGCCGAGAGCGACGAGCGGGCGCAGGGACCAATTCCGCGGGACGGGCTCTACCATCTACCTACGGATCGTCACTGGGAAAGGTTTCGGGAGCTAAACGAGGTCTTCTTTGCGGCGCGATGCGATGAACGCCATGCCGCCGAGCAGCAGCACGATGGCGCTGCCCGCAGCGCTCGGGTCGAGCTCCGGAACGGCGAATCCGCTCTTGTGGGCTCGATGCCACACATGATGACGGCGACCATGCCGCGAGTTATTCGAGCCACTGGCATCGGCCTCCGGCGTTGGGCTCAGGGTCCAAGCACAGAGAATAACCGACAAGATCAGGAGCAAACGCTTCATGGAACTAATTCCTTACGTCGCAGGAAGTTACAATGCTTTACATATGTACAGCCAGATCAGGGCCATGGCAAGGAAACGGCCAAAAAAAGTTGGCGTGGCGCATTGTTTTTTCACGTGATTCAGCCTTCCGGGGGGGTGTCTTCGACATTGGGTGTTTCTGCTTACATTGCTGCACTGCGTCGTATTCCGAGTCAGCTCCGGCAGCTTTGTTGAGTCGGCTCGCTCAGCGCGGCGCGGGTCTCACCGCAGCGACGCGAGTGTGACGACCCGAGCGCTGGGCCTATCCGGCGTTCGTTCGGCCAAGAGCCAGCGGCAGAAGACGATGCCCTCGTCATGTCCGGCGGTGCCGACCCAGTTGCCAAGCCCCGGGTCGTGCTTGGAGACGTAGATGGTCCAGCTGCCATCAGGGTTGAGGGTCACCTGCTTCGAGTTCCGCGACACTTGGTGGTAACGGGCATCAAAGGACTGCAAGAAGTGGTTCCAGGTTTGGACACCCCAGTAGCAGCATTTCGGTGAGCGCCCTTCGATGATCATGATCTCGTCGTGCGCGAGTCGAAACGAGCCCATCGCGTAGATGTTGTCGGGAGTGCCCCATCCCATGCCGTCGGGCTCGAAGCCGAACGGGTCGCCCAGCTCGTTCGGCTGCTCACTGCTGGGCGGGGGGATGATCGTCGCCGTTTGGTTCACGAAATTCGTGGCCGCTGCGAGCTTCGCGCCGAGCGTCGAGTCGGTCTCGGGCCCAGGCGCTTCAATGTCCGCGACGTTCTCGATGTGGATCTCGGCGAGGCGATCATGGTCACGGTCGAAGTAGTACTCGCGAGAGATGATGCACACGGCCCGCGCTCCCATCTCGAACTGGTTGGGGGCCTCAGGCTCGGAGGGTCCGACGACGATGTCGAACGACCCGTCGTCGTCAAAGTCGATATGCGTATGATTGATGTTGACCGCGAGGCTGTCGGACCAGGAGCCATCGGGCTCACCCGCGTAGGCACAGAAGCTGAGATAGCAGGCGTCCCCGAGCTTCCCCCAGATGCGATAGTGTTGATCTCCCCGCACTTGGGTGAAGCAGTAGACCGAGTCGGTGTTGTCGCCGAGGATCTTCTGGGTCGGTCGTGCGAGCGGCACGAAAGCAGGGCGTAGCGGATCGCCTTCGAGGTAGAGCTCGAAACCGTAGCTCAGCAGATGCGCGAGGTGGCGATACCCCTGGATCTGGCTTTGGGGCCCGAGGCCCTTGAGCTCGTCGGTGAACGTTTCGGGCAGCGCGCGGAGCACGTCGAGTAGCTCGATGAAGGCGTCGTGTGTCTTGCTCATGTCTGCTCCGATTCGGCGAGGCCGAAGTAATCGATGTAATCCTCGAACGGCCCGCGGTCTCGTTCGGGGTCGATCCCGAAGTCCGTCGGACTGTAGCTGTGCAAGCCGTGCTTGTCGCGGGTGTGATCGCCCATGAACGCGAGCATTCTCGCTTCGACCTCGGCGGTCAGGGGGTAGCCGAAGTGGGCGTACATCCGGCGCACGACGTCGAGCGGGTCGGCGACTGTCTCGCTCATCTTCACGTCGAAGAACTGTTCGCTCCGGTGCGCAAGCCGCTTACGCTGCTCGAGCGATTTCTCAATGAGCTTGGCCCACCACGCGAGCTGTTGCCGGCCGATCGCTTCGAGATCGATCACGTCCGTCGAGGCGCCGCGAAGCGCAGCAGTGAGGCTTGCCACCGATGCGCACACCTCGAGGGGGTCGCGGTGCGTGTGGATGATGCGCGCGTCGGGGAATACGTCGACAAGCGTGTCGATCAAGTGAAGGTGCGCCGGCGACTTCAAGACCCACCGTCCTCCCCGCACACCACCCGATTGCAGGTGTTGAAGGAAGCGTTTGTGGAACTCATAAGTGGGGTGCATGTCTTGTTCGTCGAGCCAGGCCTGGTACGAGGGCACGTCGAACTGCACCTGCAGCTGTTCCGACATGAAGCACATGGTGAACACCGCCACGCATTCCTGAGGCATCGTCGCACCCATTGGGTGCATCGCCTCGAAGCCGGGAACCAGACGATAGAGCTGACGAAGGATCTTTTCGTCTTCGGCGATTCGTGGATCGTCGTTCCAGGTCTGGGGCGTTGCGGGTGGCACCGGAAACTGCACCTCCCAGAACAGGGGAGAGCGGTTCGCGGGGTCTTGCTCGAGTAGGGCGTGAAGGATGGTCGTGCCAGTACGTGGCAGCCCGACGATGAACAGCGGGGCGACGATCTCTTCGTTCGCGATCTCGGGATGCTTCTTGCGCCAGTCGACCAACCGCAATCGGTTGGCGAGGTTGTCGACGGTGTATCGCTGGACCATCAGCCGGCCCAAGAGAGAGAGATCAGCCTCGCTCTCGGCGCTGTGGAGGAAACGGCGCAGACCCTCACGAAAGTCGTCGCCTCCAAAATCGGAGCTCCTGGCCTTCCTCATCGCTTTCTCGAGAAGTCGCTTCTCGTCGAGCGTGACCAGGTGGATCCCCATGGCATTGGCCAATCGGCCAAGCTGATTGATCAAGGTCACGCCCAGCGGGCGGCGCGGCTGCCCTATGCGAGTTTCGATCGAAGCGCCCATCTCGTGGGCTTCTAGCAGGACGCTAAACCGGGAGGCGAGCCTGCGGCGAAGTGTGGTGCTGTGGTTTTTTCCTTGATTCTGAGTTTTTCCCGGGGATCGTCACCCATCCCAAGGCGGATGTGCCTTCGCGGTGGGCGTGGGTCCTCAGACTTGCTTCAGTGGAAAATTTCCGTGAAGTTGTTCCTCAGGAGGCACTCATGGCTTATCGATGGCTTGGTGTGTGGTTGCTCTGCGTGGCGGGTGCGACCGGTTGCGCGGATGACGGC
>JBAVOF010000189.1:0-1857 GCA_049691835.1 Polyangiales bacterium | reverse complement strand
CTTCTTTCGATATTTGAATGCGTCGGCAATGGACTTTTCTGCGCCGTACACACGAACAGGCTTGCCGTCGACGCTGGGCGTCTCGATTCCACTCATGAAGGCGTCACCCGAGAACCAGTAGATGTTGACAGGCGGGCAGTCGATCCGCGGCTTCTCCGCGCCCCGAGCGATTGCCACGTCAACGGCATGCGGGACTTGCGTTGTCAGGTCGTGAAAAGCGAGAGCGGAAATCAGGCATACGACTCCGTTCGGAATCCGCATGGCCACCGCTACAAGATCCGGTGCCTCCAGCCCTGGCAGGGATGCGAGCCGATACACGCCGCGGCTGAGTTGCTCGAGCACGCCCTCATCGCGCATGGCGTAGAGGGTCCGGCGGCTGATGCCAGCCTGAAGCGCTTCAGACATGCGTAGGATCCCGCCATTCTTGCGGAAAACGTGGACCGCCTCGTTGAACCGATCTTCCATCGCAGAGACATAATACCAGCATTAAGTAATAAGTGAAGGTATTTTGTTCCAAGCGAGACCCGTGCGGGGCCCAGAGTTCCGATGGATCTTCGGCGTCGGCTTCTTCGGCAAGCTCGTCGATGACCTCGGGGGTTGGTTCGGCGGGAATGCCTGGGTGCGGCCAGCGCGCTTTGGCCCAAGCGATGATCTCTTCTAGACGATCGAGGTGGGCCGAATAGCGGCAGGTTAGAACTGTCGAACCTCGATCTCTGACGTTGTCGCGGGTCACGCCCGGAACGCATTCGATGAGGACCTTCCAACCTCTTGGAACGTCGAGCCCTTCGAAACACCGTTCGTACAACGCTGAAATCGTTCTCGACTCCAAGCGGAAGCATGCGCGCTCACGCTCCTAAACGAAACAATCCGGGCCCGCGAGAGGAGATTCATGTCATTCTATCGAGGCTCGTTCCGCATTGCTTCGGCTGCAGCCGCCTCGTAGCGGGCTTTCCTAACGGCGCCAAGACAAACCACCCACGGCACCCTAGGACATCAGACGGTAGGCATGCGCAAGGGTCAACTCTTTCTTCTGGTCGCTTGTATAACCGCTTTCGCTTTGGTGCCGCACGCGGCCCGCGCACAGACCGACCAGGAGTTCGGCATTTGGGGTGGCTTGTTCGTCACCGGTCAGGTGCGTGCCAAGGCGCCGAGCTTGACGTCCTGGTTCGACGCTCAGGGCCGACGCGAGGCCAACAGCAGCACGGTCATCCTTCGCCCGGGGATCGGGTACCAGATCCGGCCATGGATATCGGTGTGGCTTGGCTATGCCTGGGTGTCCGTGTTCACCGACGCGACCGGGACACGCGCCAACGAAAATCGAATCTGGGAACAGCTCACCCTCGACTACCGAAACATACCGGGCCTCCTGCTCCAGTCGCGGACCCGATTCGAGCAACGCTTCGCCTACGGCGACGTCGGCCATCGCTATCGCCAAGCCGCGCGACTCAACTACCAACCCAAATCATCGTTCCCCCTGGGCCTGGTTCTTTGGGACGAGGTCTTCGTCGGGATGGGCGGTAGCGTGCGCTGGACGGACGGATTCGACCAGAACCGGCTATTCGTCGGTCCCGCCGTCTTCGCCTTCGACGGCATGTTCCGGACCGAGGTGGGGTATCAGTTCGTCTATCTGTCGCGCGAGGTGAATCGCAGCGTTCACCTGCTCGTGATCAATTTCTTCGTGAACCTCAGGGGCAAGCGATAGCGCTCTTGTAAAGGAGACCCTCAGGACCTACGATGGCGCCCGGTCGACCAGCCCCACGCGAGGCAGAGACGGAGGAGTATCGATGAGAATCAGTTCAGGTGTACCGGGTGCCGCAGCGGGAGCTTGGCTCGCGACCTGTGCGCTGGTCGGTTGCC
>JBAVOF010000188.1:0-13688 GCA_049691835.1 Polyangiales bacterium | reverse complement strand
GCCAGGCTTCGTGCACCGCTCTTTTTCAGAAGCGATCGGATTTGGGCCTTGACGGTGTTCTCCGCAACACCGAGTGCGTCGGCAAGCTCCTTGCGCGAGAGCCCGTCGACGGAAAGCGTGAGCAACTCTGTCTCGCGGCGCGTCAGCTTCAGCTGCCGCGCCAAGTGTTCGATACGCTGCCCAATGGCGGCGTCATCCACCCGCTCTTGCGCCAGTGCGCGCTGGATGAACGGGTTGAGGTTGTCCGCCGATGCTGGCTTGCAGACATATTCACCGCGCATCGTCTGAACTTTGTTGACGACATCGCGATTGAGCTCGCCCGTCAGCACGAGCACCGGCAGCTCGCCATGGAGACGGCGAATTTCCGCCAGGAGATCCAAACCGTAACCGTCGGGAAGAATGAGGTCCAGGATGACTCCGGTCCATTCCGAGTGGTTTTCGAGCTTGGCGCGCGCTGCGCCCATGCTGTGTACGACGTCGACCGGACCGTGACGTCCAAATGTGCGGGCGAGAGTCCGAGCCAGCGTCGGCTCATCCTCGACAATCAGGAACCCTCCCGGCATGTCGCGTACGCTACCTCAGTTGACCCGTCCGGTGGTACGGATTCCCAACCAGATGGATGGTTTTTTTAACCCCAATCGGTGGCAAGGAGCCCTTTCGATGCAAGAATTCTCAATGATTTCATGCGTCTTATGGAATAGGCCGGGAGGGTGAGAGAGAGAGGCCCCGCTCAGCCAACGGGGCGAGAATCGGCGCTGACTTGACGGGAAGCGTCGCCGACCGTTGAATGAACTGGGGATATGTACGCGGTTGTGATCACCGAGGAGGGGGGCGCGCGGCGACGGCTGGATTTCTCTAAGCCGGAGCTGACGGTCGGCCGTGTCCAGGGCAACGACATCGTCTTGTCGAAACGCAACGTTTCCAAGCAGCACGCGCGGTTGAGTCTCGAAGGTGAACAAGCGATCGTCGTCGATCTCAACAGCACCAATGGGACCTGGGTCAACGGGCGGAAGATCACGTCGCCACAGCCTCTAAAGCAGGGCGACAAGATCTACATCGCGGACTTCATCATCACGCTCGAGCCCGCGGACGACGGGACCGAGCGGGCAAGCGCCATCCCGCGCGTTTCCGAACCGCCGCCACTGCCCGCCAAGTCATCGGCACCAGCTCAAAGCGCGAGTCCTCTCAGACGCTCGCTGGGTGCACGTCGGGCGAGCACCGCAGACCCTAGAACGGCTGGGCTCAAAGACGTTCGAGCCACCAGCTTGCCGCCCCGGGTCGAACAAGAGGATTTGGGCCAGGCGAGAATTCCCGCAAAAACCGAGGCCGGGTTCCCAGCGGTAGACCCGCTCGGCGCGCTCTTGAGCCGTCTCGCGGAGCGTATCGAGATGGAGAACGTCGACCCTGCTGCGATGAAGAATCAAGAGAGATGGTCGGCGGCGCGCGCGGCGATCGCCGAGACCTTTCTCGCCATGCAAACCGACGGCGTGATGAGCGCAGACGTGGACATGCGAGAGGTTGTCCACGTCGCTTTGCACGAAGCGGTTGGCCTTGGCGCGCTCGATGGTCTCCTTTCCGACCAGTCGGTTCGCACCATCGTCGTAAACGGTCCCGCGCACGTATTCGTCGACAAGGGCGAAGGGCTAGAGGCCACGGCGTTGAAGTTCTCTTCCGACGGCGCCCTTCGAAGAGTGGCGAGACGGCTGGCCGCGGAGAGCGGGCAGACCCTCGACGCTCGGGCGGCGATTCACGGACGACTCTCATTCGGTCCCAGGCTGACGATTCTGCAACCGCCTCTCGTGATGAAGGGCCCCGTGATCGAGCTCCGCATAGGCGCTTCGATGTCGCTCGAACAGCTTGCCGACGCGGGCTGGATGAGCACCGACGCGGCGAGGTACTTGGCGAACGCCGTCGCAGAGTGCCGCAACATCGTGGTCGCAGGTGCTCTCGGCGCTGGCGTGAGCGAGATGATCTCAGCGCTGGTACGCGAGCTTCCAGAGGCGAAGAACATCGTCGCCATCGAGGCCGTGCCGGATCTCGACCTCGATCGGGACCGGATCATCTCGTTGACGGCCTCCGACGCGGGAATCTCACTCGGCGATGCGATCGAGCACGGAACCCGGCTCCGCGCCGAGCATCTCGTGATCGGCGATCTTGCGGGCGCCGACACCATGAAAGCGCTGGCCGCCCTGCTCGGTCGCGAGCCCGGGCATCTGCTCGGCGTCCAGTGCTGGAGCAGCAAAGACGCCATCGAAGGGCTGATGCTGGCTGCAGGCTGCGGCGGGGCTGAGCGCGCGTGCGTCGCGCAGCTCATCGGCGCAGCCGTCGATCTGGTGGTGGCCATGCAGCGAGGGCCCAAGGGTCAACGCGTCAGCGGAATCCTAGAGATTCGGGGTCATGAAGGCGGGGACATCAGCTACGAGTCGGTCCCGTTCTGAGTCGGGCGGCTCAGGCTCCCTTGCTCAAGATCGCGCGTGGTACCGCACTGACACCGGGCGCAGGGTAAGCAGGACGGGCAAAGTAATAGCCTTGGCCATAGTGCGCGCCGCAGTCGACGACCACGTTCATCTCGGTTTCCTGCTCGATCCCTTCGGCGACCACCCGCGCCCCGAGCTCGTGGCAAAGCCGGACGATATGGCGTACCAACACTTGCGCGCGGCGGTCATCCGCCAAGTCCGCGATCAGGGTTCGATCGAGCTTCACGATCTCCGGTTTGAGATCCACGATGTATTTCAGATTCGAGTAGCCAGCGCCAAGGTCGTCCACCGCTAGCGACACACCCTTGCCGCGAATCTCCCGCAAGACGCTGTGACAGTACGCAAAGTGCGTGAGCGGAACGGACTCCGTCACCTCGAGATAGATCGGCTGATCGTGCGTGAAAATCGGGTCATCGGGTTGGACGAGCCAGGACTCGTCGAATTCATTGGGATGCACGTTGAGGAAGAGCGGCTTCTCTGTGCAGTGGGTCGTTGCGAGCTCGCGAATCGCTCGGCCCAGCGCGCCTACGTATCCTGACTTGATCGCTTCGTCGAAGAGCTTCGGCGGGTTTATCCAGTGCGGGGAATCACTGCGCACCAGCGCTTCGTACGCAAAGGGCTCCATCGTGGTCAGTGAAACGATCGGCTGGTACACGACGCTGAGATTGCCGCGGGCGAGCACACCGGGAAGACCCTTGGGGCTCCGAACGCGAGGGATCCCCGATCGCCGCTTCTGAATGGTTTCGAGCCAACTGCCGAAGTTCGTCAAAGTTGCCCCAACACGGAAAGTTTACACTATCACGACCCTAGCTTGGTATCCTTATTTGAGGATTCCTAGCGCCTCTCTCGGTGCTCTGGTATGCCCGGCAGCAATGAGTGGAGCGGTATCGATAGGCCCGGCATACGACAGCCCCATCGGAACTACCCTAGAACGACACCTACTCGATCGCCAGCGCCGGATGCGGGAAGCTACGGGCGATTTCACAGGGCTTTTCCAACAGATCAGCCTTGCAGCGAAAATCATAGGCAGCCGGGTCAGCAAAGCGGGTCTATCGGGCATCCTCGGGCGCACCGGAGCTACCAACGTGCAGGGCGAGCAGGTCCAGAAGCTCGACGACTTCGCCAACAGCGTGATCGTGAGCACGGTCGAAGCGGGTGGGCATGTCTGCGTGATGGGAAGCGAGGAGGTCGAAGAACCGATCCAGATCCCAGCTCAGTACCCACAGGGTAAGTACGTTCTGCAGTTCGATCCACTCGACGGCTCCGGAAACATCGACATCAACGCGTCGATTGGAACCATCTTCTCGATTCATCGTCGTCTCAGTCCTGAAGGCGAGCCCGGGACCTTGCGGGACCTGCTGCAACCGGGCTGCGACATCGTGGCGGCGGGCTACGTCGTTTATGGATCTTCGAACATGTTGGTCTACTCGACTGGCGACCAGGTGGATGGCTTCACGTACGACCCGGGCGTCGGGGAGTTCTTCTTGTCGCATCCGAAGATCAGGATTCCGCAGCGGGGCAGCATCTATTCGATCAACGAGGGCAACTACCACAAGTGGGACCAAGGTGTCCGGAACTGGGTCGACTGGGTGAAGAAACCCTCCGAGAACAAGCCGGCGTACGGCTTGCGGTACATCGGTGCGATGGTTGCCGACCTGCACAGAACATTGCTTCGTGGAGGCATCTTCGTCTACCCGTCGGACACCAAGAACAAACGGGGTAAGCTGCGTCTCCTCTACGAGGCTTCCCCAATGGCATTCCTCGTCGAGGCAGCGGGTGGAGTCGCCTCCGACGGCACGACCCGGATCCTCGACGTCGTGCCGCAAGAGCTCCATCAACGCACGCCCGTGTTCATCGGCAGCCCCGACGACGTTTCCGACGCCCTTCGATTCGTTGCGTCCTGACCGTGCTCCTCAGAGCTTCGGCGTCAACTGGAACGGCACGGACGTCTTCACGCAGCCTCCTTGCGGCGGCGGGAACTTCCAGGTTTTCGCCACGCGCTTCACACATGTGTACACCTGGGCATCATCGAGTGAGCCCTCCACCGACACGGCCTTCACGGCACCGGTCGCACCGATGGTCAGCAGCACCGTCATCGAGCCTTGCAGCAGGTTGTTGTCCTTCAGCGCCCGCTCGTAGCAGGTCTGAACTTGTTTTCGCGGCGGCCCATTGACGACGTTGCGGATTTGGGCAGCCTCCAAAGTCCCGAAACACTCCCAGTCCGAAGGTCGGGGCTCCGGTGAAATCCCGGGCTCTGTAGCCGGCTCTTCCTCATCGCTGGCGGGCGTGGCGGCGTCCGCCTCGGAAATCTCGATCTCGGGAGCGAACTGCTCCCGGACCGGCGTTTCGATGGTGGGCTCGGTGACCTCGGCGTCCGGTTCGGAGTCCTCGGTCTTCAGGACGAACCAAAGGCCGCCCGCCGCAAGCAGCAGAAGCAAGGCGATGACCCCGTACTTGCCATCGTTCTTCTTGAGAGGCGGTAGGCTCGACTCCTGGGTCACATTTCCCTCACTTTCCCCACGTCCAGGCAAGCGGCGCAGCCGCGGACGGAGTGTAAGAGCCTTGTCGCATCGCGCCAACCCCCGCGCCACGCGCAGGCCCAGAAACCGCAGTTTGCCGCAAGTCGACCTCTCCTCTATGGTTCGGCCTCCTTAAACGGCAATTGGTGATGATCGACAAGTTCAAAGGCTTCTTTCTCGTTCTACTCGTAGTGCTGCTTTCGGCGGTGTTCGCCCTTCAATTCGGAGGTGGCCAGGCGGAAGGATGCGCCGCGGGAGGCAGCACCTATCTCGCCCGGGTCTACGATCAAACGCTGAGCAAAGGCGACTTCGAGGCAGCTTACGCGGTGGCAAACTTCGGGAGACTCCCGGAGGAAACGCAGCGCTCGATGCGATTGCCCGAGCTCGTGCTCGATGGTCTGATCGACCGAACGCTCCTTGCACGCGAAGCGCGAAAGGTGGGCTTCGACGTCAGCCAGGACGAGGTCATGGTGCGATTCGTGAAGGACGGAGTGATTCTTCTTTCGCTGGGGGTGGGAGCGCCACCAGTGCTACCTCAGGGCGAGATTCCCGTTTCGTTCGCCGACAAGGAGGGCGCGTTCAACAAGGACCTCGCCGAGCGGTACATCCAGAACGGTCTTCGGCGCAGTGTCGGTGAGTTCGCCGATGCGCAGGTGGACGAATACCTGGCTGCGAAGATGCGTGAGCTAATCGCGTCTTCGGTCAACGTCAGTGATGCTGAGATTTGGGACGACTACGTCCGCGAGAACGATACAGCCAAGATCAAGTACGTTCGCTTCTCGCCCGCCTACTACGCGAAGCAGAAGCCGGCAACGTCGGAGGCGGCGCTGGCGACGTGGATCGCAGACAACCAGGACCTCCTCGCCGCCGAATACGAAGCAAACAAGCACCGGTACACGAACCTCGAAAAGCAGGTTCGCGCACGGCACATCCTGATCAAGGCCGGAAGTTACGCGAGCCCCGAGCAGAAGGCCGAGGCCAAGAAGCAGGCCGAGGCGCTCCAAAAGCGCGCCGCAAAGGGCGAGGACTTTGCAGCGCTCGCCAAGCAGTACAGCGACGACCAGATCACCGCAGCAAACGGCGGGGACATCGGCTTTCTCCGCAAAGGCACGATGCCCGAGTCATTCGATGCAGCGCTCTTCTCGATGGAGGTGGACGAAGTCTCCGAGGTGGTGGAGACGAGCTACGGCTTCCACGTGATCAAGGTACTTGCGATTCGTGAGGGAGACGTGCCTGTCGATGAGGCCAAGCGAGAGCTCGCCGAGGGCTTGTACCGAGCGGATTGGCTCGACGCGCGTGCACGCGATGCGGCGGCAGGCACGCTGGCCGCCTGGCGAGAGACCAAGGACGACGATGCGATTGCCCAGAAGCTCTTGGCGAGCGCCGAGAAGGACGGGGAATCTGCGCTGAGCCCTGTGCTCGAGGAGACCCCGGAGTTCGGCCGCTCGGATACCCCGGTGCCAGGATTGTCGACCGCAGTCTTGCTCGACGCGGTGTTCGCGTTGTCCGAAGGAGAAACATTCCCTGCCGCTCCAGTCAAGCTGGGCAGAGAGTGGGTGATTTTCCGTCTCATCGACAGAACGCGTCCGGACAAGGCGGGTTTCACCGATGCGGTTCGCGAGTCGACCCGCGAGGTTCTGCAGACGCTCAAGAAGAAAGAAACCGTCGACCTATATATTCAGCAGCTCCGCGCCAAAGCCACCGCCGACAAGGCCCTGCGCGTCCACCCGCTTCAGTCCAGGGATGGCCGTAGTTAACGGAGTCACTCTTCCCGAGCTGCCGATCGAGTCGTCCACACTCGGAGGCAGCCTTCGTGTGCGCCTCGTTCCGCTCTCCCATCTGCAGTCTGCGACGGCTTCGTTTTTCATTAGGGTCGGCTCCCGGTACGAGACGCAACTGAGCAACGGGCTGAGCCACTTTCTCGAGCACATGGTGTACCGCGGAACCAAGACGCACCCCGCCGCACACGAGCTCAGCCTGGCGATCGAGAGGCTCGGAGGGACGCTCGACGCGGCCACCCACGTAGACTTCACCAGCTACGACCTGACGCTACCGACCGAGACAATCGCCGAAGGCGTGGCGCTGCTCGCCGAGGTGCTGCGACAACCGCTATTCGCCGAGCTCAGCACCGAGAAGCAGATCATACGCGAAGAAATCCTAGAGGAGCTCAACGAGGATGGCGAGCAAATCGACATCAGCAACGTATCGCGGCGCTTGCTCTACCCCGACCATCCGCTGGGCTTCCCGATCGCCGGTTCCCTCGACAACCTCGATCGTTTCGAACACCGAGACCTGCGCCGTCACCACAGAAACCACTACACCGCGCGCAATTCGGTGATCTGCGTCGCTGGCGCGTTCGATCTGCGCGAAATCGACGAGGCAATTGGCCGGCACTTCGACGGCATGGCTGCCGGTGAAGCCATCGGGGCGAGTAGCCCGCTTCCCGGCGCGGCGTTCCCACGTTTCGCTTATGTGCACGAGCACGGCAGTCAGACCGACGTGCGGCTGTCGTTCCACACACCGGGACTCGCAAGCCGCGAAGCGCCGGCCCTGCTCTTGTTGGCGCGCGTGCTCGACGATGGGCTCAGCACTCGTGTGCATCGGACGATCTGCGAGGAGCGTGGGCTGGCGTATGACGCATTCGCTGGCAACGATACGTTCGAAGATTGCGGCGTGTTCGACTTCGGAGCGTCGGTGGAGCACCAGAAGGCTCCGCTGCTGATCGAAACCGTATTTGAACTGATCGAAGAGCTCCGGACCCACGCTCCGACCGACGAAGAGATCGAGAAGGCAAAGCGCCGTTACCTGTGGGACCTGCGCACGGTTCGCGATAGTCCTGAAGATACCGCTCACTTCGTCGGGAGCAGCGCGCTGTTCGGTCTTCCCGAGCAAATCGAGGCAGTAGCCGAGCGGGTTGCGTGTGTAACTCCCGACGCCATTCGGAGTGTCGTCCAGCGGTACCTGAAACCCGAAGACGCGCACCTAACCTGCGTGGGTGTGTTGGACCAGCCCCTACTCCGCGACGTACAGGCCCTCACCGGAACCTAACTCTCGAGATTCACCCAATGGGCGCTCCCATCGGGCCCCCATTCCTTCTTCCAGAGCGGGACCGTCTCTTTTATGCGATCGATCGCCTTGCGGCACGCGGCGAAGGCGTCGTCCCGATGCGCTGCGCTTGCCGCTACGCAGACCGCGACGTCACCGATGTCGAGTTTGCCCACGCGATGAACTGCGGCAAGTCGGACACCGCGATGTTCAGCGGCTACGCCCTCGAGGACTAACCGCATCTCTTTGTCTGCGAGGCTCTCGTGTGCCTCGTAGTCGAGCCGGGCGACGGGTTTGCCGTCAGCATGGTCGCGAACGACGCCATGGAAGATGCAGACGGCGCCGGCACCGGAGTGCTCGACGGCTTTTCGCACCTCGTCGAGGGAGATTTCCTCGTCGCTGATTGCGCACAGGACGACGGGCGAACCCCCAGCAACCGGTGGCATCAAGTCGACGCGGTCCCCATCGACAAGGGCCTTCGTCGAATCGACGAAGTCACCATTGACCGCAAGCCGCATACGCTCGACGAGGACCCCCAATGAAGGAAACCGACTAGAGATCGCGCTGCGCAGCTCTGCTTGTGGCACGCTCCGGGGCTCGAACTCGAAGGTGGACCGCTCGCATCCGGCGAGCTCCCTGGCGGCGGCGTAGTAGTGAACGCAAACCTTCATGGGCTCGGGGAAGCTTAGCAGGCATCGAAATAGTGGCAGCTGGGCAGAGCGTGATAGAGTCAATTTCACGTGTCTGAGTCTGGCATCATGCTGATCGTGTGGCTTGCCGCGGCCGGCTTGGTCGGCTCCACGCTGGCAGTCCCACAGCCGGTCGATCCCTGGGAAATGCCGAGCCTCGTTCTCGACCGCAATGCGGTGTCTGATGCCATCGGTCTGGACACCACGCTCGCAAAGGAAATGCCAGATGCCGACGAGGCGCATGCGCTCAGGTCGCTCTTCCTGCAGCACGGACGCTCCGAAGCCAATCCACCGTACACGGTTCGCGAATACGATGAGCGCCAGGCAGCGATCCACTGGGCCGTCGAAGCGCTCGTCGACAAATACGGAATGCCTGCCTTCGAAGCCATGAGAGCAAATGCCGTGACGGAGTTCGTTCGGGTGTTCGGCGATGGCGCCGCTAAGGCGCATGGCGACTACGAGGCCAGCGTCCTCGGGGGCATCCGAGAGGTACTCGAGCAGTACGGCGCCTTGTATCGAGGGGTGGTCGTTGCGCCACCGTTGACCGTACGCGCGTTTTACAAGGCACGCTGGAACTCGGTGCACCGGCGACCCTTCGTCGAGGGGTTTTCGCAGGTGGAGCTTCAGGCGTACTGGGGTTGGTTGGCGCTGCACGCGTGGGGCAAGCCGCTCGAGCAGCGTGAGGACGCCCTAATTGCGTTCCGTGACGCCGGAGGTCGTGGTACGGAGGAGGCCGCTGCTATGTTCGATGTGCTCGGAGGCCGCCCGGATCGCGCGGCCGGATCGCTCGAAAAGCTCTACTCAGCCACTGGAGAGCTGCGTTTGCGCAATCTCGCGCTCGGCCTGCGTCACACCGCCCTTTTACCCATTGGCTCCCCGTGATACGACCGTCGGAGTGGACACCCAATTCCCGGTCTCGTAGCCTAAGGGCAAGGATGCGGCGGGAAGAGTCGAGACTGGCGTGAGAGTCGACCTCAAAAAGAGCCTTTTCATACTTCCCAACCTGTTCACGTTGTCGAGCGTGCTGTGTGGGTACTACGCGATTTTGATCCTCTCCGATCAGCCTACGAGCGACGACTTCTACCGCGCCGCCCTACTAATCGTGTTCGCGCTTTTCTTCGACGGAATCGACGGCCGGGTAGCTCGCCTCACCAAGACGCAGACTGCGATCGGCGTCCAGCTCGACTCCTTGGCCGACATGATCTCGTTTGGCGTTGCGCCAGCAATCCTCGTCTACCACTGGTCGCTTTCGGAGTTCGGCACCAGCGGCATGCTCATCGGCTTCGTGTTCGTCGCCGCGGGCGCGGTGCGCCTTGCGCGCTTCAACGTGACGTCGACCGGCGATGACGGCCAACCCCATCGACCGGGAAAGTACACCCAGGGGCTGCCGATCCCGGCCGCCGCCGGCATCTTGATTTCGATCGTGGTTGCAAACACATTGACGGGGAAACTGCCGTTCTCACCGTTCTTGATTTCCGTACTGGTGATCAGCCTCTCGGTGTTCATGGTGAGTTCGATGCCGTTCCGCTCCTTCAAAGATCTGGGGCTCAACTGGCGCACTTTGTTGTTCGTATCCGTAGCAATGGGCGTAACGATATGGATTGCCTTGACCATACATCCATCGATGGCGCTCGTGTGGTTGCTGGCGGCCTATGTCATCATCGGTATCATCGAAAGCTTGATCGCACTCATGCACAAGGCGCGTGGCAGCATCGACAAGGCCGATCAGAGCTCAATCTGACGGCAGTGCGACAAAACCTGCCTTGCCCGCGGTGCGGAGGGCCGGGTTTTCGTACACCGAGATAATCGGCACACCATCGTAGCGAAGCACGAAGACAGGCTGCACGGTGCCGTACAGGACCCAAGCCTGATAGTCGACCTCGGCAAAATGCGGTTCGTGGTGGACCAGGATCAAGTCTGCAGACGCCATCGTCGAGACGGCTCGGATGTTGGTAGGAATCAAGCCATCTCGTTGCATCATCGCCCACGCACCGGTCGTGGTGTCGCAGATCCACACCGAGCCACCCTCGGGAAGCCTCTCGGCGATCCACTTTGCTAGGCTGCCGGTCGTGAAGCCCCAGAACTGCCGGTTCATCCCGAGGTCCGCCGCACCGGGCACCCCACCGGCAACCGGCGTGTAATAAGACAGGCCAAAGGGATGGCTGTGGGTTGTTTCCGCTGCGCCGGGTAACAGACAAAGCGCCGCTAGGACCCAGGAAGGCCAGCGTAACCCCATCCAGACCCCCAGCTCCGCTCTTTCGATCACCGCAAGAAGGCCCCAGCCGGCGAAGAGCGCCAAGAACGGGTATGCCGTAATCCAATGTTTGGTCCCGCCGAAGATGGGCGAGCTCGGGAGCGCGATCGCGATCATCGGTGCGAGCAGACAGCCAAGCCAGAGCAGTTCGGTGTGGCGATCCGTCGTGTCGCCTGGTTTGGTCATCCAGGGCGGTCGAAGCGCCTCACGGCGGTGATACACGCCGATGACCGAGAGGCATAAGACCGTGAGCGGAACGGTGAACAGGGTCATGACGAACGGGACGGATACCGGAAGCGGGGGCTCGAAATAGTTGATACCCAGGTATTGATACGTGTAGTGCACGTGGCGCAGGTGAAACCTGGCGTACGCGAGCAAGCGGCCCCACGTGTCGTGCCAAAGCCAAGGCCAGGTGCCTATGAGCACCAGGGGTCCGATGACTAACATCGATGCCAGCCAGGCGCTCGAGGAACGCTCCAGTCGCTCGGCGCGTGCTTCTTCCCGACGGATCCAGAGGAAGTGGATGAGGAAGATCGCCGGCAGCATCCAGCTATTGTGTTTGGTTGCCAACGCGAGACCGAACGCAAGGCCGACTAGAGAAATCCATCGATGATCTGCCAGTGCACGCCAGTACGCGTACGCGGTCAGCGTCGTGAAAAACGCGATCGGGACATCGAAGCACGCGAGATGGCTGTGATAGAAGACGCGAGGCATCGAGGCGAATGCGAGCGCTGCAAAGAGCGCGCCCATCCGGGGCATGACCGAGGCGCCCCACACGTAAATCAGCCACAAGAGAAGGCCTGCGGTGAGCATGCCCGGAAAGCGAAAGGCGAGGGACTCCGTGGGAAGCAAGCCGAGCTGCTTCTGCGCCAACCAGCTCAACGCGAAGCCGAGCTTCATCAATGCCGGGTGCTCCCAGTTGTAGACCCATGCCCGGTCGACGGCTTCCCGCTTCAATGCCGACCGCGGATCGGTGACCAGCTCAGAGACCCACACCGCGTAGTCCTTGGCAGCATGCACGTAGAAGCTTTCGTCCCTGGACATCGCCAAGTCCGGCGCCGTCGCAGCCAGGAGCAGCACGTACGCGATGCACAAGCTTGCGCCGATCAGATGATCGCGCCCCTGCAAGGCTCTTGCGTCAGTCATCGGTCGCTCCCCCATGAGCCCGAGTTGGTGCACCACCGACGACCTTCGGATCGATTCGTGTCGATGCCGACCAACAGAAGAGTCGAGCACTGGGATCGTCGGCCGTAGTCTCGAAGCGAACTGTCGCTCGCCGTGAGCGGAGCCCTGCGGTTTCGATGTCGAGGCTCGACCAACCGTCTCCATCGCGGTGAATGAGCTCGCCTGCCAGGCGCTCGTCGATCCAAACGCGAAGCGTAACCGCGCCGTGTGCGCGTTCGCGTTCGGCGTGGTAGTCGACACCTGCATGAATGACGAGACGCTCGCCGAGGAGCGCTTCGGAAAACATCACACGAATCGGATCGGTGCCAGCGGGGTGCTGCCAAACGCAGCGCCTGGGCTGCAGGTCGAGGTCTGCCAACACCGTAGCGCCGACCCAAAGCCAGGGGCGTTGGGGATCGCAGACGAAACGCTGCTTGGGTGGCATCGGACCGTGACCTAGGCCCCCGCGCGCAGGGTGCCCGGTCACGAAGGGGCAGATCTGCGAGTCATCGCGGCGCACGAGCTCCACCGTCGCGCGCTCGACCTCTTCGACGAAGTCGTAGAGGATTTCGTCGGTCGAAAGGAACCACATGCGAACGCGCACGCCATCGAACTGCTCCTCGAGGGCTGGGGTGTCGTCACGAGTGCTCGCGCCGCGAATGCCAAGCTCCCAGATCCGATCGATGCCCGCGAGATCGGTGGGTGCAGCCATGCGTAGTGTCAGAAGGTCTCCGAGATGATTGCGGACGATCGGGTCCACCCATGAGGGAGCCGCGACGATGCGATCGGTCGGCTGATAACGCGCGCGAACGAAGGCCGACGCCCTCTCCCACGACGCGTCGGTGGGAATCTCCGTGTCGAACACGGGCTGTGCAACGAGCTCGAACACCGCCGCACCGGCGATCAAGACCCAGAGCCAGGCGGCGAGGCTCCCCGTTTGCCCTGCTTTCGCCACGCCCATCGGATGCTAGCAGGGCTCAAATCATTCTGCAGCTTCGCAAACGAACTCGAAGCTCCACCCCGTCAACATCGGTGTTGCGGGCGGGTTGTTCACCGCGTTGAGCACGGCTGTGATCTGAATGTATGGCAGCCCGTAGGACTGTCCGTCTGCGATCAGCTCTTCGGTGATGTTGAGCCTGTGGCTGTCCGTATCGGTCGGGATGACGATCACCGCAGGGACGGCCGTTTGCAGCGCCGCTACGGTATTCGCCGTGCGGATCTGGAACTCGATCGTGGATCCTCCCGGTGCGTCGCCCAACCAGTCCAATGAACCCCACTTGGGATGCTCGGGAGGGGTGTTACATCGCGTGGTGCTGTCGTACACGTTTCGATAGAAGTTCAAACCAGGAACGTCGCCAAATTCGTGGTCGGCGGTTTTGGGGACCATGACCCGAACCGGAATTCTCTCGACCTCGATCGCATCATCGGCGCGAACGACCAGCTCGAAGTCGAACAACTGCGCAACACCGGTTGGCGAGACTAAACCGTTGGACAATATGACCTCATACGCCAAGTCCGCGCCAACATCGCATCGACGGCA
>JBAVOF010000187.1:0-2457 GCA_049691835.1 Polyangiales bacterium | reverse complement strand
GAACACTCCAGTGGATCCGAGCGGACAAACCTCGGAACATTTATGCGATAGGCACGGCCGTGCCCAACTCGCGCCACTAGTCTGAGCAAACTCCCGACGGATGATGACCATGTCGGCGGCCTTCGGGGCGGTCCACGAATATCAGATTGATCAACCGTAGGTTTGTTCGCCAGCTTCTTTGAGCCGTTCAACCAACCACAAAGGAAACCCCATCATCTCTGTTGACCGGTCGCTACATATCAGGCTTCGAGGCCTTGGGTGGGGACAGTGGTCCGGCGCCACCTGTCCCGCCGATGCAGCCTGCGCCGCCTGTTCCTCCCGTGCCGCCTGCGCCGCCAACTGCTCCGGTTCCAGCGGTGCCCGAGTCGCCATCGCTACCGCAGCCGAGTACGGCGACCGAGATGGCTAGCATCGCGCACAATAGCCGAGAGGTTCGTTTCTGGGCGACTCCTTCCGGATGGTGCGAAAGAGCTATACCGGAGTTGGGGCGTTTTTCAGGGAAGAGGGACCTCGTGAGAGGGCTCTAGACACGCTTCTGAAAAGGGGGCTACCGTTGCACTCTTCCGAAGGCGAAATGGACGTCAGGAGGACGCCTCGGTGGAAATGAATGCCAACGCCGACGGCGAACTGGATTCGGGTGTCCAAGCAGCCCAGGGCAGTGGGCCCCGTGAA
Source organism: Polyangiales bacterium (assembly GCA_049691835.1). GTDB lineage: Bacteria > Myxococcota_A > Polyangia > Polyangiales > Houyiibacteriaceae > SG8-38. The sequence continues at coordinate 1,785 of JBAVOF010000187.1, read as the reverse complement.
GGAGCCGCGCCCGGGCGCTTCGCGTTGCCCATGGTCGGGTCTCACCGGCACGGCGGAGAGGTCGATACGGAAAGGAGCGATGAGCGATGGAGCATAGTTCTTCTGGAAGCAACCCATCCACGAATCGATTGCCGATGTGTCTCGGTATCATCCTGGTAGCGACGAGCGATCTTGCGGGATGTGGTGGCAGTAGTGATGGTGGTGGTGATGCAGGCGCTGGTGGAACCTCGGCGACTGCGTTCAACGAGGTGTATAGCTGCGATCAAGGCGGTACCTGCGTTGATCAAAACGTCATGGACTCGTTTATGTTTGAAGTGCTCGGCAACGGTACCGCGCAAACCGTAGAGGGCGGACAGGTGATCTTCAGTGGACCCTTCAGCGTTGCGACAGGCGCGTTCGGTCCATTCAGTGGCAATGGCTGCGGCGCTGCCAACCCCTGCAACGAAACGGGTACCTGGACCTTCGTCGATACCGATTCGGATGGAACTTTCGATTCGTTCTCCGGCGCGAGCTCGTACACGTACACGCAGTCCTCCGGCGGCGGAAATTGCGTGACCGCCGGCAACGGCGACCCCGCCCCGGCGCCCGCCAGCCCCGGACCGGTAGGCGCCTGCCCTTAGGGCATCGGAGAAACGAACGCCCTGTCCGCGCAACGCGTCACGCGACATGAGGTGCGGATCGCCTTTCGCGGCGGGGCGAGCATCGAGATTTCGAACCTCGTTCGTTTCAAAGACGGGCGCGGGACGAGGCGTGCTCGTAGAGCTTGGCGACGGAATCACCGTGGCCAACCTGAAAATCCGCTTCGGCACGGCGGGCCGCGACGCTAGCGCCAGCCTAGGCGAGCAAGGTTCGCTCGCGGCCGTGGACGCGCATGATCGGCCGGCGACCGAGGATCCAAGTTGGATTGGATCCAGGTGGAAGGATCTTGAGCCGACCGCCGTGCTCGCCTTCGAGGTGGCAAAATGCGCAGGGCGAGGTGAGGTTGTCGGGGCCGTCGGTGCCGCCGCGGGCGCGATACTCGACGTGGTGGAGGGTCACGTTGCGCTGATGGCAGACTGGACTGGTGCAGCGGTAGCGATCTCGGCGGTAGATCGCTTCCCACTAGTCGGAAACACCCAGGGTGGGCACCCAGGTGCGCCAGAAGCTTGCGCAGAGGAACTGAATGAAGCTCGTGCCGGGCGATTTCTGGCGATGAATCCGTTCGAGCTGGCGGTAGTGGAGTAGCAAATCGCCGGGGACGCGCATGCGCAGGGTCACCGCGCCGCCCGGACTCCCGGATATCTGGACAGCGGGGGCCTCGTCGTGTTCGGGCGCAGGGTCGCGCGCGACGTTGCGCAAGAGCTCGCCGCTGAGAATCGAGCGCTCGAGCGCCTGCAGCTCCGCGATCTGCGCTTCGGTCGGCGGTGAGCGATCGACCTGCCCTGCGAGGCGGGTGAGCATTTCCACGGCTTGCACCTCTTCGCGCAGATGCTTGAAGGTGCGACGGGTGGCGCGCTCGACCCATGCGCGCTCGGTGTCAGCGGTCGCGATCCGGGCGATGAGCTGGGCCGCTTCGAAGCCGACGCGGCCTTGCTGAAGCGCGTCGACGACGTGGTGCAGCCCCTGACTGCGGCGTGCGAGGCAGAGCTTGCTCCGGAGCGAGGCGCGCGACATGCCCAGCCGCTCGCGCGCGTAGTGGGCTTCGGTGGAAAAGCCGAGCGCCTGCCAGCCGCGAAGCGTCAAGAAGCGCTGCGCCACCCGGCCGAAGAAGAGATCGCGACTGGCGAGCTCTGCGCTGTAGTGACA
>JBAVOF010000186.1:0-2823 GCA_049691835.1 Polyangiales bacterium | reverse complement strand
GGCATGATCAACATGTTCCTCTACATCGTCGTCGCCGTGTTCATCGCCGGGCTGATGGTCGGACGAACACCGGAGTACCTCGGCAGAAAAATCGAAGCTCGCGAGATGAAGCTCGCCGCACTCGCGCTTCTGCTGCACCCGCTGTTGATCCTCGGCGGTACGGCGGTCTTTGCTGCAACGTCCTGGGGTGTCGGCACCATCGCGAACCCGGGCAGCCACGGATTCAGTGAGATCCTCTACGAATTCAGCTCTGCGGCTGCCAACAACGGCTCCGGGTTCGAGGGACTCGGCGACAACACGGTCCCGTGGAACATCGCCACGGGGTTATGGATGTTCCTGGGGCGTTATCTACCCATCGTCCTGCCGCTCGCGATCGCCGGCTTTCTGGCCCAAAAGAAGCCCATCCCCGAGTCAACCGGCACCTTTCGTACGGACACGCCCCTCTTCGGTCTCTTGCTTCTCGGCAGTGTGTTGCTCCTCGGCGCACTGCTGTTCCTGCCCGCGGCCGTTCTCGGCCCGATCGCGGAGCATCTGACCCTCACGGCAGCCTCTGGGGGGGCGCCATGACCCGCATCCAATCACCATCCGACGAGGTCTACGAATCGCTCGTTGACGAAGCGAGAGCGGCTATCAGGGCACGAGACTTCGTTTCCGCGGAGCACTTGGCTCGTCAGGCGCTGGCGCACGACCCGGAGCGTGCTGCCGCCTACAACATACTGGCAGCCGCACGTGAGCTGCAAGGCCATCACCCGGAAGCGATGGATCTGCTGCGCGCCGGAATTGCGGTCGAACCCACCTACCGTCCCGCGCAGGACAACCTTGCTCGCCTCGGCTCCCATCCACGCGAGGGAGCGGTCCTGCTCGGTGACGAGGGAAAGACGAAACACATGGAGAATCGGATGGAACGACACCCGTCGGTACAGAGCATCGCAAGGAAGGCTAGCCGCCGCGCGCCGCTGTTTTCGGCTGATCTGGTGAAGGCAGCCCTGCGGGAGTCCATCGTCATGCTCCTTCCGCAGAGAATGGTGAAGAACCCGGTGATGTTCGTGACTGAGCTTGGTGCTGTGCTCAGTATGCTGTCCGGGCTGTCGGCAACGCTGTCGGGGGACGAGAGCGCCGCATACCAATTCGCGGTGAGCGCGGTGTTGTGGATGACCGTGATCTTCGCGAACTTCGCCGAAGCACTCGCTGAGGCGCGCGGCAAGGCGCAAACCCAAGCGCTGCGAGAAACGCGGAAGTCCACGGCGGCCCGGCGTCGCAAGGAAGATGGCTCCCTCGAGACGGTCACCTCTACCGATCTCGAGCCGAACGATCTCGTGGTCGTCTCCGTGGGAGAGACGATTCCCGCGGATGGCGAGATCATCGAAGGTGTGGCCAGCATCGACGAGTCAGCCATCACCGGTGAGTCGGCACCCGTCGTCCGCGAAGCGGGCGGCGATCGCAGCGGCGTCACGGGGGGCACTCGAGTGCTCTCGGATGAGATCTTGGTACGCGTCACGGCCGAGACCGGCGACTCATTCCTCGACCGGATGATCGCGCTGGTCGAAGGCGCCAAACGCCAAAAGACGCCCAACGAGATCGCGCTCACGATCATGTTGGCGGGGCTGACGTTGGCGTTCTTGATGGTGACGGTGAGCCTGCTCCCGATGGCGTCGTTCTTCGGGGCCGCTATCGATCTTTCAACGGCTATCGCTCTGCTCGTCTGTCTCATACCCACGACCATTGGCGGCCTGCTCGCCGCCATTGGTGTTGCCGGAATGGACCGGGCGCTGAAATCGAACGTTCTGGCCAAGAGCGGTAAGGCGGTGGAGCTCGCGGGAGACATCGACACGGTGTTGCTCGACAAGACCGGCACCATCACGCAAGGCAACCGTCAGGCCACGGACTTGGTCGCCGCAAAGGGAGTGTCGGCCGATGCGCTCGCCCAGGCGGCGCTGCTTGCCTCGCTGGCAGACACAACGCCCGAGGGAAAATCGCTCGTTGCCCTGTGCGAAAAGCGGCTGAGCTCTTCGTTCAAGCTACCGGACGGTGCCGAGCCGATCGCGTTCAGCGCGCAGACTCGCCTTTCCGGCGTGGACCTTCCCGATGGCCGTCTGCTGCGCAAGGGGGCGGTCGATGCAATCGAACGATGGCTCGAAAAGAACGGCGGAAGCTTGCCAACGCCACTGCGCGCCAAGGTCGACGACATTGCTCGCGGCGGCGGAACTCCTCTGGTCGTCGCGGAGAGCGGCGCCGTCTTGGGCGTCGTTGCCCTCTCCGACGTTCTAAAGCCGGGCATCAAGCAACGCTTCGAACGGCTGCGAGCCATGGGACTGCGTGTCGTCATGGTCACCGGTGACAACCCGCTCACGGCGGAGGCGATCGCCAAGGAAGCCGGCGTAGATGACTTCATTGCGGAAGCGACGCCTGAGGACAAGCTCGCCTACATCCGCAAGGAGCAGGAGGCCGGTCGTCTCGTCGCCATGATGGGAGACGGGACCAACGATGCGCCCGCGCTGGCCCAGGCCGATATCGGCGTGGCGATGAACTCAGGGACCCAGGCGGCCAAGGAAGCCGGGAACATGGTCGACCTCGACAGCGATCCGACGAAGCTCATCGAGGTGGTTGAAATCGGGAAGCAACTGCTGATGACCCGGGGCGCGCTCACGACCTTCTCGATCGCCAACGATGTCGCCAAGTACTTCGCCATCGTACCGGCGCTGTTCATCGCGGCCATGCCGAGCCTCGCAGCTCTCAACATCATGGGGCTTTCGTCGCCGCGGAGCGCGATTCTCTCAGCGGTGATTTTCAACGCCATCATCATCCCTGCACTCATTCCAGTCG
>JBAVOF010000185.1:0-11282 GCA_049691835.1 Polyangiales bacterium | reverse complement strand
CGGCCCGGCTTGTTCGCCGGGGCGCGCCGGAACACGACGCGGGGGCGCCGCGAGCCGTTCGATGCAACCCTGTGTCGCGCTCCGCCGCACCCGGGGACGTACTGCCTAGAACAGAGTTGCTGGCACGCGCCCGGGGGGAGTACCAGTGCCGGTGATGTCCAAGCGTTGCGGATCAGACCCAGAGGTCTTCTGCCGTCACGCTCTCGGTGGTGACCGTCAGCTTTACGTGATGACGCCGCTTGGTCCCATCGATCCTCCGGTGGCGGGGCACCTCGGCTGCGTTCACGTAGAGGACCCCGTCCTTTTCGACTCGCGCAGGTCGCCGCTTCCCGGACTTCGTGGTGCGGTGCATGTGACCGGCGACCGTAGCGAGCACCTTGCGACCCTCGTTCTTGGCATATTGCACGGCCTCTTCGAGGTCCCGATCGCCCCAGTCCTCTTCGACGCGGCGAAAGTCGCAACCCCAAATGGAGTCGGCGCGATCGCCGAGGCCGGACGGGCCGTTGTGCGCGAGGAACAGAATCGGGGCATCGTCGCACGCATCGATCAACGAGGTCAGTCGTGCGACGGAAGCCTCCATCGAATCGATTCCATAACGCCTCGCGAGGTACCGCTTGCATGCCAGGCGCCGACCCCCTATCGAATGCGGGCGAACGACGACCACGTTGAGGGCAACCCCACCCGGCGCGATTCTCTCACGGCTGTAGGCAAGCAGGCGCACCGCACCGAGCTCCCGGGCGAGGTTGTCGCAACGGCGCTCTTGTCCGCGACAGAACGCATCGCGAAGCAGGTGCGCTCGGGGCGCGATTTCGGCTCCAAGTTGCAATGCATGCAAGCCGTCGTGATTGCCTGGTATGCATATTGCGGGAACTCGGAGCTCGCGCAGCGAGCGTGCCACGCGCCGCCCGCGCAGCTGCGTGTAGCCGGAGAGATCACCGACAAACAGAAGCAGGTCGTATTCGCTGCGATTGAAGAACGTGATGTCCTCTCGGTCCCAATGGAGGTGCACATCACCGATCACGCCGATTGTGGCCACTTGCGAGGCGCTTTCGTTCATGGAACGAAACTTAGCCGACGCGAACCGCTGCGCGAGCGGGAAGGGACCCTCCCATGACAGCCGCCTCCGTGCCCTCCTTGCTGGCGATCTTCGTGGGAGGGAAGTCGCTGCGCATGGGCGAGCCCAAGGGGCTTCTCGCCGTCCCCGACAGTGCCGAGCCGATCCTCGAAGCGCTCGTCCAGCGTGGCCGTCAGGCGGGCTTCGATCCCATCCTCGTAGGAGATGCCCTTCCCTACGCGCATCTGGCCCAGGACGTACCACGCGTGCCAGACAATCCGCAGGCAGCGGGTCCGCTTGGGGGGTTGCAGGCTGCGCTTCAACAGGCCGCTCGCACTGGCTTTTCCCATGTCATCGTGATTGCCTGTGACATGCCCTACGTCACGCCTGAAGCGCTCGGCGAGGTCCTCGCGCATCGGAGCACGGCGATGGTGGTAGCCCCTCGACGTGGTCCGGCGGGGCCTTGGGAACCCATGCTCGCACGTTACGATGTCGCTCGGCTCGCCCCGGTGCTTTCCCGCGCGATCTCCCGGGGCCAGCGCTCCTTTCAGAAGCTCTTCGCTACGATCGAGGTAGAAGCCCTGCCGATGACGCCGGTGATCGAGCGCGCACTCCACGATTGGGACAGCCCCGAGGACCTGGGTCGATAGGCCAGAAGCGCCCCGCCTGCTACGCTCCGCATCGATGACCGAAATCGCCCCTGCGCTGCGCGACACGCTTCTTACCCTCTGCCGAATTCCGAGTCCGATCGGAGAAGAAGCCGCGCTGTGCGACCACGTCCAGGAACGACTCAGCAATAGCTTGGACCGTGACGCGATCGTCCGATTCCACGACAGTTTGATCGTCCACGCGGTAAATCGAAGTGACGGACCACGGATTGCTCTGGTCGGGCACCTTGACACGGTGCGCACCCAGCACGACGGCCCTGCCCGAGTCGAGGGCAATCGGCTTTACGGCGCCGGCGCGGCCGACATGAAGTCCGGCCTGGCGGTCATGATCGAGCTGGTCGAGCGTCTCGACCTCGCCGCGCTTCCCTGTGACCTCACACTCATCTTCTACGAGCGCGAGGAAGGCCCGTTCGACGAGAACCGACTGGGACCGATCCTGGAGGCCTACCCGGACCTGCGTCAGCTCGATCTCGCGATTTGCCTCGAACCGAGCGACAACGAAATCCAGCTAGGCGCGATGGGCTCGATCCACGCCACACTGACGTTTCTTGGGCGCACTGCGCACAGTGCGCGACCCTGGCAGGGCGACAACGCGCTTTACAAAGCAGCGAGCTTCCTCCGGAGGCTCGAAGAACGGCAGCCGCGCGAAGTCGAGCTCGACGGCTACGTATTCCGAGAAGTGATGACCCCGACGGTCATCCACGGTGGCGGCCCGCGCAACGTCGTTCCAGGCCGTGCGGAGCTAAACCTCAACTACCGTTTCGCGCCGGGCCGCACCCCGGAAGAGGCGTTTTCCGAGCTGCGTGCTTTTGCGGCGGACGGTTGTGAGATCGAGGCGACCGATCTGTCCCCTGCCGGACGTCCACATGCCGGCGATCGATACATCCAGTACCTGATGACCTGTGGGGTAAGCGGCGTTCGCAGCAAACAAGCGTGGACCGACGTTGCGCGCTTCGATGCGATAGGAGTTCCAGGTGTCAACCTGGGCCCTGGGACCGCCGCCCAGGCGCATCAACCAAACGAATACACCGAGCTCGACCGGTTACTGGACGGCTACGCGATCTTCGAGCGCTTTTTTACCAGGAAGGAAGCCAGCCCGTTCTACTGACCCGTCGGGCTACTTCTTGCACTCGCCGAACGCGGTGAATGCTCGCGCTGGCGAGTTGGCACGCACGATCACTTCGCCGGAGGAATTCGGACCCACCGTCAGCGCGTGCTTCGGCTCGGGGTCCACGTCGGTCCAAACCTCGCAGTGAAGCGTCAGATCGCAGCGGTTGGTCACGACGACAACGTGCTTGAAAGCCACTGCGCCGTAACGGCTCTCGCCGTGCACGGCGTAACAGTTCTTGACGTCATTGTCCCCCTGCTCCTGAGCGAGCGCGGAAAGCCCCAGAGCGAGAACGAACAGCGCAGCGAGCAAAGATCTGGCGATGGCTTTCATGATGTCTCACATTGTCAGGTAATGACGACGCTGCGCAAGCTTTCTTCAACCATCTTCTTTGTCCTCGTTTGCGGCTGTCCCAAGCAGACCCCCGCCGCCGATCCCTCCTCCGGGGGCACCGAAACCGAGGCGCCGAGCCCTGAAGCCGAGTTGGAGCGTGATTGCTTCGATGGCGACCCTGCCGCCTGTGACCAGCTGGGCCACTAGGCCCCGATCTCAGCCGCTCGGTCAGGGGGACCGCGCTAGGCGCCTACTCGAGCGTCTTGATCTTGAGCTCGAGGAGCTGCTCGGGGTCGACCCGTGAAGGCGCTGCGGTCATCAGGTCGTTTGCTCGCTGCGTCTTGGGGAAGGCGATCACGTCGCGGATCGACTCCGTTTCCGCGGCGAGCATCGCGACGCGGTCCATGCCAAAGGCGATGCCCCCGTGTGGCGGCGCGCCGTAGGTGAGCGCATCGAGTAGAAAACCGAACTTCTCGCGCGCTTCTGCGTCGCTGAGTCCGATGACCTCGAAAACCTTTTTCTGCACTTCGGGGTCGTGCAAACGGATCGACCCACCGGCGATCTCGAAGCCGTTGAGAACCAGGTCATAACGATAGCAAAGGGCTTTGCCCGGGTCGCTTTGCAATAGCTCGATGCATTCGTCATGAGGGCGTGTGAAGACGTGGTGCGCGGCTTCCCAGCGCTTCTTGTCCTCGTTGCGCTCGAACAAGGGCGGGTCGACCACCCATAGGAAGTTCCATTGTCCAGCGCTTCCCGTCTCCGGGATCATCCCGAGCCTGCGGCCGATGTGCAGCCGAAGATTGGCCATGACCGTGTGAACCTTTTGGGTTGGCCCGAACTGGAATAGGATCAGGTCTCCGTCCTTTGCTTCGACCGCTGCGTTCACAGCCTTGCGAAACTCGGGCGTGACCGTCTTGGCCAGCGGGCTTTGCAGCCAGTTACCCTCACCGTCGACTTTTGCGCGAGCGAGACCCTTGGCTCCCATCTGATGCACGAACTTTTCGAGCGCGTCGAGGTCCTTCCGCGAAAAGCCATGACCCGTAGGAACCACCATCGCTTTCACGATCTCGGCGGGAAGATCTCGCCGGTAGGCGCCTTCGTTGAATTTGCGCGCGATAGGCTCCAGCATCGGGATCCCACCGCCACCGTGCTCTACCGTCAAATCGGTGAGGTCGATGTGCTCCATGGCGAAGCGCATGTCCGGTTTGTCGTTCCCGAATCTCCTCATCGAGTCCTCGAAGGGAAGGCGCGGGAATTCGCCGCTCGGGTACCGCTCTAGAAGATCGACACCCAACGCCTCTTTCCAGAGCCGAAACACGAGCCCCTCGAGCACCTTGAACAGGTCGTCCTGATTGATGAACGACATCTCGATGTCGATCTGGGTGAACTCGGGCTGCCGGTCGATTCGGAGATCCTCGTCCCGGAAACAGCGCACGATCTGGTAGTACTTGTCGTACCCGGCAACCATCAAGAGCTGCTTGTAGAGCTGCGGGCTCTCAGCCAGCGCGTAGAAATGCCCGCCGTAAAGCCGTGACGGAACCAGGAAATTTCGTGCGCCACCGGGCGTATATCGAACCATGAATGGGGTTTCGACTTCGAGGAATCCGTGCTCGTGGAAATAGTTGCGGGCTTCGTGGTTGAGCTTGCTCCGCATCATCAAGTTCTTCTGTAGAGTCGGACGCCGAAGATCGAGATACCGATACTCGAGGCGCTTATCCTCGCCAGTCTTGATCTGGTCCTCGATCTCGAACGGCGGTGTCTCCGACTTGTTGAAGACCGTCGCCTCCAGTGCGATGACTTCGATCGCGCCGGTCGCAAGCCGCGGATTGTGGAGACTCGTCCCGTCGTCCTTCGTGCCCCGGTCGCGAACTTTGCCTCGTACTCCGAGCACCCACTCGGAACGGGCTCGGTTCGCAGTTTCAAACGCGTCTTTGTCAGTCGTCTCCGGGTCGAAGACGATTTGCGTGAGCCCCTCTCGGTCGCGGAGGTCGATGAAGATGCAACCGCCGTGGTCCCGCCGATTCTGCACCCAACCAAAGAGCACGGTCTCCTGATCGATGTGCTCGTCTCTCAGTTCACCACAGGAATGCGTACGCTTGAGCTCGTCGATGAAACGGGCCACTTCAGGCCTCCTTCGGCCCGGATTTTCGGGCGGTGCGGGAAGGTAGCCGCCAGACCTCCTGCGTCAAGCACGCGAGCGAATCGCTCGCCCGCGCTGCCAGTTGCGCTCTGGCAGCGAGCCGTAGACAATGCGCCTGGGGGCACTCAACGGGTCGAGTGAGGGAGATATGGCTGCCGAAGAGATCGAATGCCACGTGTGTGGTGCGGGCAATCCCAAGGGTTCGGGGCGCTGTAGCTCTTGCGGAGCGCGCCTCTCCGAGCTCTCGACCGAGCTCAGCGAGGAAGAACTGTACGCGCGGCGCCACCAGCCCGATGGATTCGAGATCCGATGGGTCTTCATCTCGTTTGGGCTGTTCCTGGTGATGGCGGCCCTCGCGCTGGCGCTTCTGCCCCTGCTGATCTCGGCGTACGATCCTCAGGGATTTGCGGGAATCGTCGTCATCATCATCCTTTGGTTCGTCGGGGCCGCGGCGATCAACTTCGTCTCTCCCGGAAAGAACTTCCTCGAGCCGCCCGTCGGGGGGCTGCTCGCCGCGATCCCCACCATGATTTTCCTTTCGAGCGTCGCGGACGTGTACCAGCTCTCCACCGGCGCCTATGTGCTGGGGATCCTGATGGCGACGATGATGGCCTTGATGGGAGCCTTCGTCGGCAACTTGCTTCGCAACGGCGATCAGGAGCCCCCACGGCGCAAGACGCGCTCCCAGCGGCCCAAGACGACCTAGCGGTGAAGCTCAGAGACGAAGTCGGATCCCAAATCCTGGGATGAGCACGAAACCGCCGCGGTTGAGCGATTCGCCCGCATGATCGATGAACCAGTGCTCGTATGCGGCCGTCAGCTCGATGAGCGCGTGAACCCGCCGCACGCCGAGCGCCATGCCGATCACGGGTCCGACTTGCACCCCCGCTCCGCTGGCCCTCTGCTCCGACCCCGACACCTGGAAGTCGCCGAAGACGTACTGTCCACTGGCGCGCGCGCCCAGCCAGACTTCGTAGATGCCACCGATGTCCACGCCGTAGACGAACGGTACCTCGAAGCCGACGCGTCCGCCGCTGCCAGAGCCATCGCGATCCGGAATCCAGCCACCGAACGGTGCGAGGCCGACGATGAGCGCCGAGCGCGAGGTTCCCTCCTTGAGCACCGTCTCATGCCGCGCGACGGCCTGGACGGTGGCACCGGACACCATGAGACTCAGGTCCCAGTCGTGAGCGAGCCCATACCGGCCGTAGGCCATGGGCACCACCCCGCCGGCGTCCGTAGCGTATTGGTACTGTGATTGACCAGGGTCGGGGACCTCCGGGTCTTTCAGGTCTCCTAGCGGGACTCGCGCTGCTCCGCCGAGGCCCAGGTCCCCGCGATTCCTTGGCGTGGTCGAGCCGCCACTCATCGCTGGAAGCGCCGTTGCACAGCCGCCCAGCGCTGCAAGCGACGCGAGCACCAGAGCAAGCCCAGTCCACCTCACCGTACGGTTCGTAGCTTAACTTTGGGCTTTCGGGGATCTTTTGCGTCGGGGGGAGCGTCGCGGCCGCCAGGGATGTCGATGAAATCGGCCATCAGGTCGTAGTCCGCAGCGTCGGTAACCAGGACTCGCCGGATCTCGCCCGGTCTGGCCGTTCCGTTCGCAAGATACACGCTCCCATCGACCTCGGGCGCTTGCCCCCACCAACGGCCTTGAAGAAGCCATTCGCTTTCGTCGCTGACACCTTCGACGAGCACATCGAGCTCGGTACCGATCCGAAGCTCCAGCCGGCCGCGACTGATCGGCTTCTGAATGCTCATCAGCTCGGCGTAGCGCGTCTCTGCAGTTGCCGAATCGACCGGATCGCCCATCTCCGCGCTCCGCGTGCCCTCCTCCTGCGAATAGAGGAACACCCCGACGTGATCGAGCTCAGCCCATTCGACGAACTTCAGCAGCTCGTCGAAGTCGTGCTGCGTTTCGCCCGGATGCCCGACGATGAAGGTGCTGCGAAACACGAGATCGGGGATTGTGCGCCGAAGGCGCTCGACGAGCTTGTACATTCGCTCTCCGCCATGCCCACGCCGCATTGCACGCAGCATCGAGTCCGAGGCGTGCTGCAGAGGCATGTCGATGTAGGGGAGAACCTTCTCGTGTTGAGCGAGCACCTCGATCAAGCCGTCGGTCAGAGTCTCGGGGTAGAGGTAGTGCGCCCTCACCCAACGGATTCCGTCGACATCGCCGAGCGCGGCCAGCAGCTCGGCCAAAGTCTCCCGCTCCGGGAGGTCGCGTCCATAGGCGATAGTGTCCTGGCTGATCAGATTGAGCTCGACGACTCCGGCGGCGGCGAGCTGCTCCGCTTCCCGAACCAGGTCTGCAATGCTGCGCGAGCGTTGCCGTCCTCGGAACGAGGGGATCGCGCAGAAGCTGCACTCGCGATTGCAGCCCTCGGCGATCTTCACGTACGCACGATGGGTCTCACCGGTCAGAACCCGAGGGTCCTCGGAGCGCATGGTGTACTGCGCTGGGTTTCCGACGAGCATGCGATCGCGGGTGCCGGCCAGGACCTGCTTCAGCTTCAACATGTCGCTCGACCCGAGGAAGTGGTCGACTTCGGGAAGCTCGTTTGCCAGCTCGTCGGGGTAGCGCTGCGAGAGGCAACCCGCGACGACCAGCTTCCGGCAAGTGCCGCGTTCCTTGTGGGCGCTCATCTCGAGGATCGATTCGATTGACTCTTTCTTGGCGGGACCGATGAAGCCGCAGGTATTGATGACGATGACCTCGGCCTCGGTCGCATCGTCGACTAGCTCGAACCCGGACTGGCCACTGACCCCCAGCATGACCTCGGTGTCCACGCGGTTCTTCGCACATCCAAGCGATACGAAATGAATGGTCCTGGGCTGCGCCACCAGGCCTGATTACAGGGTAATTCGGCGGCGGGCCACTCGCCTGCCCTGAACCGGGGCTCCCGGGTCCAGCTCAATTTGCCTCCCTCGTAGATTGCCGTATAAGGGCCGCCTCCCGCGGGCCGGGTAAAAGCCCAGGGATTTCGCGCCAGGAGCCTCATAGATGTCTCGATACACAGGACCACGGGTAAAGCGCATGCGAGCGCTCGGAATCGATCTGCCCGGCCTTTCGCGCAAAAGCATGTGGAATCGTCCGTATCCCCCCGGAGTTCACGGACCGAAGTCGGCGCGTCGCCGCAAGATGAGCGACTTCAAGAAGCAGCTTCTCGAGAAGCAGAAGCTGCGTTTCAATTACGGCCTCACCGAGGGCCAGTTCATGCGCCTCTACCGCGAAGCGGTGCACAGCAAGGACCCGTCTGGTGACAAGCTCCTCGAGCTGCTCGAGCGTCGCCTCGACAACTTCGTCTTTCGCGCTGGCTTTGCGCCGACGATTCCTGCTGCCCGTCAGCTCGTGTGCCACGGTCATTTCCTCGTGAACGGCAGCCGCCTCGACATCCCGTCGTACCGGGTTCGCGAAGGCGACGTCATCAGTTTACGCGAGCGGAGCCAGAATCTGGTCACCGTCGATGCCTCCCTCGAGGACGTGCGCATCGCGCGCCCGGACTGGATCGAGTTCGACGACGGCAAGAAGTCCGCCCTGGTCAAGAGCCTTCCGAAAGTCGATTCGGTGCCATTCGTGCTCGAGATCGACCTCGTCATCGAGTACTACTCGAAGCGTCTGTAAGAAGAAGGGGAGTACCCCTTTTTCTATGATGAGCCTCGTAGACGTCGTCATTCCAGCGCTCAACGAGCAGGCGGCGCTTCCGCGCGTGCTGGCCGAAATCCCTCGTCCGCCCGTTCGGCGCATCATAGTGGCCGACAATGGTTCGACGGATCGTACGGCCTCCGTCGCGCGCGAGCACGGCGCGGAGGTGGTCTTCGAGCCGGAGCGCGGCTACGGCGCGGCTTGCCTTCGGGCCCTGGCGCACCTTGCCCTGGACCCCCCTGACATCGTCGTTTTTCTCGACGGCGACTACAGCGACCATCCACGCGAGCTCCTGTCTTTGATAGACCCGATCCGGGCCGGTGATGTCGAGATGGTGATCGGTTCCCGCACCCGTGGCCGACTGGAGCGTGGGGCATTGAGTGCGCAGCAACGTGTCGGAAACGCGATTGCATGCGGCGCACTTCGTCTCTTCTACGGGGTCCGGTACACCGACCTAGGTCCATTTCGTGCGATACGTTGGGCGACGCTGCGGGAACTGGGCATGCAGGATCGCAACTTTGGTTGGACCGTGGAGATGCAGATCAAAGCGGCGAAACGTGCTGTGCCATTTCGCGAAGTGCCGGTTTCGTATAGGCAGCGCATCGGCATCTCCAAGGTGAGCGGAACCCTTCGCGGCTCGTTGAGCGCGGGCGCCAAGATCCTCTGGCTGCTAGGTCGATACACATGGAGTTAGCCCAGCTCGCCTTGTTCGTCCGGCCGCCGACGGCAGGCCAGGTGAAGACGAGGCTTGCCGCCGTTCTCGGGGCCCGCGGTGCCGCCGAGCTCTACCGAGCATTCGTGGAGGACACGCTGAGCCTTTGTTCCCGAGTTCGGGAGGCAGGGCAGGTCGAGCTGGCGCTCTGGTCGGCCGGTCCGCTCGACGAGGTCGTGTCCGAGTGGGCGAGCCGGCTGGGCGTGCCGGTTCGGCTTCAGCCCGATGGCGATCTCGGAACGAGGCTCGATGCGGCCTTCGAGCAGGGTTTCAAGCGCTTCCAACGCGTCGTGATCATCGGCAGCGATGCACCGACCCTTCCCCTCGGCTTGATCGGGGCAGCGTTCGACGCCCTCGACGATGCGCCGATCATGCTCGGGCCCTCCAACGATGGCGGCTACTATGCGATCGGAGCATCCCAGCAGGTGCGTCCGAGCTTCGATGGAGTTCGTTGGTCCACGCCTCACACCATGGCGGACACCGTGAAGGCGAACGTCCCACGACCCATCGCCGTCGTTTCACCCTGGTATGACATCGACGAACCCGAAGATCTTGCGATCCTGCGCGCGCACATCTCGACCAACCCGGCGATCGCGCCGGCGACCGCACGCTGCTTGCAGCGGATCGCGGGTCCTCAGAGGTAAGGAGTCATCAGCCTCGCGGTTCCGTCTCGGACCCTGTGAAACAACGGACGCCCGTCGAGCTCCTCGGCCGTGAGCAAGCGGGCGTCCCGCAAGCGGTGCTGCACGTGATCTTCGAGGCTGACGCCGAGCTGCTCATCGTAGCATTCGATGTTGAACTCGAAGTTCAAGCGCAAGCTTCGTGGATCCCAGTTCGATGATCCGATCGACGACCAGTACCCGTCGATGACGAACAGCTTCGAGTGATCGAACGGTGGCGGCGAAAGCCAAAGCCGAAGGCCATCATGGAGCACTTGCCGATGGTGACCCCACATCGCCCACCTGACGACCGGCAGATTTGCGACCTCCGGCACGATGATGTCGATCTCCACGCCGCGCTGAGCCGCGAGATGAAGCGCCTTGGTCAGCACCCTGTCCGGCAAGAAATACGGCGTCATGATTCGAATCGAACGACGTGCCGCGCCTAATGCGGCCAGATACACCCAGTGAAGCTTGTCGATGTCCCCGTCGGGACCGTCGGTGATGCCCCGCGCGAGCGTCTGCCCCTCGGGCTTGAGCTCGGGGAACCAGAGCGGTCCGGCCAACTGCTCTCTGGTCGTGAACGCCCAATCACGCACAAACGCTTCCTGGAGCTGGGCAACGACGGGGCCCAGCACGCGAAAGTGCAAGTCCTTAATCGGATGTTTGGGGTTCGACTTCAGGACCGAGCCCTGCCGGATGTTCATGCCGCCGGTGAACCCGACCTCCCCATCGGCGACGATGATCTTGCAGTGGTTCCGCAAGTTGAAGTGGGTGATGGAACGCGGCAGGAACGCCGGGAGAAAGTTCGCCACCGGTACGCCCCGCTTCTTCAGCACGCGATGGATTCTTGGACGTGAGTAGCGGGTGCCGACATCGTCGATCAAGACCCTTACTTCGACCCCGCGGGCGGCCGCCTCCGCGAGCGCATCGACGAACTCTGCACCCACGCCTTGCGC
>JBAVOF010000184.1:0-12483 GCA_049691835.1 Polyangiales bacterium | reverse complement strand
CGTATCCACCGCCCCCTTGAGCAAGCCGATCTCGACCAAGCCTTCGGTAATCGAGCGGACCGCGCCATCGTGGATAGCCTGGAGCGTAACGCCCGGCTTCACGGCCTCAATGCTGCTTTTCTGCGCTCGGAGCACGATCTCGTAGACGGCACGCTGCTCCGAAGAGAACCTGCCGTTCACCGGGAACGTTCGTGTGACGTCACTCGCGTAGTAGCGGTACTCACATCCGGCGTCGATCAGCAGGAGCTCGCCATCGTTGAGGATACGGTTGCCGGCCCGGTAGTGCAGAATCGTGGCGTTCGGCCCGGCGCCCACGATGCTCTCGTAAGCGGGGCGTTCGCTTCCGTGCTTGCGAAACACGTGTAGAAGCTCCGCATCGATCTCGTACTCGTGCATGCCAGGACGTGCGAGATGCATCGCGCGCAGGTGAGCCTCCCTGGTGATCGCTGCGGCTTGCCGCATGCTCGTGACCTCGTCGTCGCTCTTGCGCATGCGCATCTCGTGCAAGTGCACGGACGTGTCGACGATCACCTCGGGGGCGGTGACTCCGCGCCGGGCGCCGCGACGAAGCGAATGGAGGCAGGCGAAAATCTTGGCGTCGAACTCGTCGTTCTGCGCGAGTCGGTAGTGCAGCCGCCCGACGTTGCCCAGATAGTCGGGAAGCCGTGCAGCGAGCTCTTCGATCGGATAGGCGACGTCGGCTCCAAACGCCGCCACGGCGCCTTCGACCCCTGTTCGCGGCCCGTCCCAAATCTCCCGCTCACGCTGCCTCGTTCGAACGAACAGCACCGTCCGGTGCTCCGCGTGCTGATTGGTCAACAAGAGCACGCTGCTGGGCTCGACCAAGCCGGTGAGGTAGTAGAGGTCGCTGTCCTGCCGGTAGGGATGCTCGACGTCGTTGTTGCGAACGGCCAGCGGTGCGGACGGAAAAACGGCGACGCCGTCTCCCATCGCCTCGAGAAGGTGCTTGCGGCGCGCTGCGAACTCCGTCATGCGCTCAGCCTAGCAGTTACCGATTTGGCTGCATCTGGCCGGTCTTGAAGCGGCTCCAGTAGCTTCGGAGCGCCCGGCTGATTTTGCCGCTCAACAGGAACACGCCGAGCATGTTCGGAAAAGCCATCCCGAGGATCATCAGGTCGGAGAAGTCGATCACGTTGCCGAGCTTCAGCACCGAGCCGAGCACCACGAAGCCGAGGAAGGTCACTTTGTAGATCATCGAGAGCTGCTCCCCGAAGAGAAATGTCCAGCAGCGCTCCCCGTAGTAGCTCCAAGAGATCATCGTCGAGAACGCAAACAAGAAGACCGCGAGACTGAGGACCTTCGGGAACCAGGGTAGGACCGTCGCAAACGCCTTGGATGTCATGAGCACACCTTCTTCGCCGCCGCTCTCGTAGGCGCCCGTGATCACGACCACCAAACCGGTCATCGTGCAGACCAGAATCGTGTCGATGAAGGGCTCGAGTAGGGCGACGATGCCTTCGCGAACCGGCTCGTCCGTGGCGGCCGCCGAATGCGCAATCGAGGCGGATCCCACGCCAGCTTCATTCGAAAACGCCGCCCTTCGAAAGCCAGTGACAAGCACCCCGAGCATTCCGCCGAGGCCAGCCTGCGGCGAGAACGCCTCTGTGGCGATCTTAAGCAGAGCCGGCACGATCTGGTCGGAGTTGCTCATGATGATGAAGAAACCGGCGACCAGGTAGATCCCGCACATCACCGGGACGATGAAACCCGCGACCTGTCCGATCCGACGAATGCCGCCGACGATCACGACGCCGACCAGGAAGGCAAGAAGGACACCGTACGCGAGTGAGCCCCATGCGCCGGAGAAGATCGGCAAGACGTCGGCCACCTGCGCGTAGCTTTGATTGGCTTGGAACATGTTTCCGCCACCGAAGCTTCCGCCAATGCACATCATCGCGAACAAGATCGCCAAGGAGCGGCCCAGTCGCGGCAGTCCGAGCTCATTCAGCCCACGATCGAGGTAGCGCATCGGACCGCCCAGGATGTGTCCGTCCTTGTCGACTTGGCGATACATCTGCCCGAGGGTGCACTCGGCGAACTTGGACGACATGCCGAGGAACCCCGCGACGATCATCCAAAAGACCGCGCCCGGCCCGCCGACGGAGACGGCCACCGCCACGCCCGCGATGTTTCCTAGGCCCACTGTGGCCGAGAGCGCGGACGAGAGCGCCTGGAAGTGCGTGACCTCGCCCGGGTCGTTGGGATCGTCGTAGTGGCCGGTGGTCACCACCCATGCGTGCCTGAAGGCGCGCAGGTTGATGAAGCCGAAACGCAACGTGAAGAAGCTCGCACCCGCGATCAGCCAAAAAACGATGAACGGCAGCTGCAAGTCGCCCGCGCTCCCGTCATCCCAAAAGATCAAATCGAAGAACAGAACGCGTGCCAAGGGACCCACGACGTTCGCACCAAATCCTTGATCGAGAGCCCGCAGCACAGCCGCTATTCCTGAGTGGCGGGCTTCTCCTGAGGACGCCAGGGCGGCTCCAGGCAAGAAACTAACCCAAAAGGCCGCAAGCAATCTCAAGCGCTTCCCCATCCCCGCGGCAAACCATGTCACAGCCCCGCAATTCTCTCCAGTTTTGTTCAAAGCAGAATATTCGCGCGATAACGAATTTCTGCGATACTAAAAGGGTGAAATCGCTCTGTGTAATCGTCGCATGTGGGCTGGCGGGCCTGGCTTTGCCGGCTGCCGCCCTGGCGCAGTGTTCCACCGCCGATCTCGATGGCAACGGGATCCCCGATGTTTGCCCGCCGGGTTCGAACTACGTTCAAGGTACCGTGGGGTTCAACATCATATTCGGCACCAACCAGAACGATTGCATTTTCGCGTTTGGCGGGAACGATCTGATCTTCGCCCTCGGAGGCGACGACTACATCTGCGGCGGTGACGGCAACGACCTGATCTTGGGGGGCGATGGCAACGACTACATCGACGGCGGCGCTGGCAACGACACGATCAATGGCGGCGCCGGCGACGACACGCTCAACGGCGGCACCGGCGACGACACGCTCAACGGTGGGGGAGGAACCAACGCCTGCGTCGAAGAGGTCCCGGGCAGCTCTCAGGGGCTCACGAACTGCGCGGTCACGACCTACGCCGCCGTAGATTCGTTCGAGGTGGTGAACGCCCACAATGGTGTCACCGTCATCTGGAACACCACGACCGAGGTGGGTACCGTTGCCTTCCGCCTTTGGGGAGTCGAGGGCGATGGTCAGCTCCGCTGGGTCGGCGAGATCGACACGCCACTCGACGAATCCCCGTTCGGGGCGCAGTACTTCCTTCGAGACGCGTCCGCGCCCTCGGAAGGCAGCGTCGAGTACGTCCTCGAGGAGCGCACCGTGTCCGGGGGCAGCGTGCAGTACGGGCCCTTCGTCCGATCGCCGAGCGCTGAGGACCGTGCCGACTGGCCACTCTCCTCAGGGCTGAGTCAAGCCCGCGTCCCTCGCGTGGTCGCACTGAAGCGCCTGTCACACCCCGCGTCCGCGAAGCCGATGAATGCGTTTCGCCGAAAGAGCTCGGGGACTGCGACTGGCGCGGTGCTGGTAGTGGATCACCCCGGAGTCGTCGAGGTCGACGCAGCTACGATCGCAACGGCGCTCGAAACCAGCGCCGATGAGGTGAAGAGCCTGATTCGCTCAGGAGGCCTTCATCTGCGACTCCGTGGCGAATCGATCGCCTGGCATGCCGATGACGACGGAGCCGCGCTGCGATTTGTGGCGCCTGAAATTCGCTCACCTTTTTCTACGGAGCACCGATATCTTCTGACCGTCGAAGAGGGCGTCACGATGTTAGAGCGCACCCTCATCCGAGCAGGAACTGTCGAGCCGCACACGTTCCTCGAAACCAAGCGCTTCGAGCAGAACGTCTTCTCGGGGCCGAGCGGCGGTCCGGATCCGCGCCAGGACCTCTTCTTCTGGCACGCTCTGTCGTCCAACGCAGAGGCGGTCATCGCGGCGACCTTGCCGGCGATCAGTGATTCGGAGGCCGAGGAGTTGCGCGTCGTCGTGCATGGCGCAACCGAGCATCTGGATCAGCCTCACCGCGTCGAGCTTCTTTGGAATGGCGCCAGCCTCGGTCTGTTCGATTTGTTTGGTCGCCAACGACATACGATCACGGTGCCGCTGAGCGCGCTGGGCGCGGGAGCGCAAAACGAGATCGTGGTGCGACAGCACGTTGCGGGAACCGCGCCTCCAGTTCTGTACGTCGATGCCGCTGAAGTCGACTACGTTCGCTTTGCCGAGGCCGACGGCCCAGCGTTCAGCTTCGGTGGCGCACGAGACGGCCTCTGCACGGTGACCGGGATCGATTCGCCAACCGTGTCTCTCTACGACGTAACCGAGCCGGGCAGGCCCGCGTACTACGGCGAGGTGCTGCTCGAGGAGGGCGAGTCGCTGAGCTTCCAGGCCGACGGCCCCGATCTTCGTTTCCTGATCGCGACGCCGCAAAGCGTCTCCGCTCCACGGCAGGTCCTGCCACATGTGACTAGCAACCTGCGGTCGACGGAACACGACGCGGACTACGTGATCATCGCCGCTTCACATCTGCTGGCGGACTCGCAGGCGCTTGCGGACCTTCGGGAGGCCGACGGGTATCGGGTGCTCTTGGTCGACGTTGAAGACGTATACTGGGAGTTCGCCGACGGGGAGCCGGACCCACTGTCGATTCGCGACTTCCTCCGGTTTGCGCGGCAGCGCTGGAAGACAGCACCGAGATTTGCAGCGCTGATCGGCAAGGGTAGCCTCGACTATCGTGACCTGAGGGGGCTCGGGGGCAACTGGCTCCCGTCTCCACTGGCGCCAACCGATGGGGGCCTGTTCCCCTCGGACTCGATGCTTGGCGACGTCGAGGGCGATGACGGCGTGCCCGAGATCGCGATCGGCCGATTGCCCGTCACGACTGGGGAAGAGCTCGATCTCATCATCGCAGCGATCGAGTCATTCGAAGCGAGCCAGCGATCGGCGGACGCCTTGTTCGCCGCGGATGATTCGGAGCGCGAGGAGTTCATCTCCGCGGCTCGCTTGCTGGCGAGTTGGACGACGCCAGAGCGCACCGAGGAAATCGACCTGAACACCGAGACGATCGAATCGGCTCGGCAACGATTGGCGTCGATCTGGGCAGGGTCGCTGAGCTGGTTAAGCTACGTGGGGCATGGGGGCCTCGACCGGATCGCGAACGAGGGCCTACTGACCTCGGCAGACGTCCCGGCGCTGGCCGGGATGCAAGGCAAGCCCGTGGTGCTCGGCTGGAGCTGCAACATCGCCCGCTTCGACATCCCCGGCTTCTTTTCGCTTGGCGAGAAGCTCCTAACCGAAGGCAGCAGCGCCGGCGTGTTCAGTGCTACTGGCTGGTCGAATCACGTGGAGACCGACGCCTTGAGAACCGCGTTTGCGCAAGCTGCGTTTGCTTCCGACGCTGAAACGATCGGCGAAGCGATGATCCGCGCGCACCGGGCGGCGAACGACGCTCCATTGGCTCTGCACCGGGTGTACATGCTGCTCGGCGATCCCGCGCTCCGGCTCCGCGCTCCGAAAGCCCAACCCGACCCGGAGCCCGATCCGGATCCGGATCCAGGATTCGACCCCGATCCAGCCGTCGACCCAGCGCCGATCACTGTTCCCGACCAGACCGATGGACCGCCCCGGATCGCAGATGACCCCTCGGGCTCCGGATGTGAAATCGTGCTGCCTGGACGTGCTAGGGCTCCGTTCGGACCTACGCTCGTGCTGGTCGCACTGATGCTGGCGATCCGCAGGCGCCTAGCCTGAGCGCATCGCCGCGGCTGCCTTCATTGACACCCCTTGAGGGTGATACTAAGCATCTCTCGACCAGCTCAGTCTGCCCGGTCGCGGAGTCTGCCCCTCGATGTTGTCGGCCTATTTACCGGTGTTCCTGATGCTCGGCGTCGCCGCGCTCGTCGCCGTCGGCGTGTTTACTCTCACGACGGTCTTGGGACCCAAGAACATGACCGCGGAGAAGGCGATTCCCTACGAGTCTGGCTCGGAAACCACCGGCGCCCGCCACATCCGCCTGAGCATCAAATTCTACCTCACCGCGATTCTCTTCGTCGTCTTCGACATCGAGGCCGTGTTTCTTTACCCCTGGGCCAGTCTTTTCAGGGAGCTGGGCTGGTTGGGCTTCGTAGAGATGGTCTTGTTCCTGGTCGTTCTCGGCGTGACCTTGGTTTACGCCTGGAGAAAGGGTGCGCTCGAATGGGACAGCTGAAGGTCATCGATGGTGGCGGCGAGGTTGCGGTCACGACTCGATTCAGCGACCTACTCCAGTGGGCGCGCAAGTGGTCCCTTTTCCAGTATCCATTCGTCACCGCCTGCTGCGGAATGGAGTTCATGGCAACAGCGGCGCCCCGGTACGACATCGCGCGCTTTGGCGCCGAGGCTCCGCGCTTCAGTCCCCGGCAGTCCGACGTGCTCTGGGTCGTCGGCACGATCAGTCAGCGACAGGGCCCCGCGGTGCGCCGCATCTGGGAGCAGATGGCGGACCCAAAGTGGGTCATCGCGTTTGGGACTTGTGCTTCCTGCGGAGGTTTCTACGACAACTACACGACCATTCCGGGGGTCGACAAAGTGATCCCCGTCGACGTGTACATCCCGGGCTGTCCGCCTCGCCCCGAGGCGGTTCTAGATGCCTTGATGCTCCTTCAGGACAAAATTCAGGCCAACGATCGAAAGCCCATCGTTGTGCCGCCGAAGCTCGTACCGGAGCGTGCCCGGCGCCGTACCGGGGAGGGTAAGTCATGAGCCAGGCGGTCGTTGACCGGCTCACGACTCAATTTGGCGAACGCCTGCTCGAAACGAGCGACGCGTTCGGCGATCACGAGGTGCTGATCGCGCTCAAAGACTGGGCCGAGCTCGCGCGGTTCCTCCGCGAGGACCCCGAGCTCCAGATGGATCACTTCATCGATCTGACCGCGATCGACTATCCCGAGCGAACGTCCGCCCGGTTCGACCTGTTGCTCATGCTGCGCTCGGCACTCACGGGGGCGCGCATTCGAGTCCGTACGCACGTCAAGGTTGGCGAGGAGCCCGGCACCCTCGCGGGCATCTGGGCCGGCGCAAACTGGGCCGAGCGCGAGGTCTGGGACATGTTCGGGATCAAGTTCAAGGGTCACCCGGACTTGCGGCGCATACTGCTCTACGAGGAGTTCGTCGGGCACCCGCTGCGCAAGGACTATCCCATCGACAGGGCGCAGCCCTTGGTGCCGTATCGAGAGGTGGACGAGATCGACAAGCTGCCTCCATTTGGCATCGAAGAGGGTCAGCCGTTTGCACGCATCGATTGGGAGGCGCGCCTTGCAGGTGGTGACCATCAGGTGTCGCCGGCGATCGGTGTGCAGCAAGGGCAACGTCGGACGCTGAGCGATTCGGAGGTCGCGCAACGGATCCAAGCGCGCATCGACGCGCGGATGGCGCGGGAAGCAGAGGCCGAACAATCGTCCGAGGAAGGGTCGGGACCTTAGATGGAACCCGCAGACGAGCTCGCGAACGACCGCGCAGCGCTGGAGCTGTCCGCCGATCCGATGCGCTTGAACATGGGCCCGTCCCATCCGGCGATGCACGGGACGATTCGAATGGTCCTCGACCTCGACGGCGAGACTTTGGTGAATCTGGACGTGCAGCCCGGTTACCTGCATCGCGGATTCGAGAAGTCGTGCGAGCGGGGCACCTGGGCGCAGGTCTTTCCCTACGTGGACCGCCTCAACTACGTGTCACCGATGCTGAACAACGTCGGGTGGTCGCTGGCAGTCGAGAAGCTGTTGCAGATCGAAGTGCCCGAGCGGTGCCAATACTACCGCGTCATCCTCGGCGAGCTTTCGCGCATCGCCGATCACTTCACCTGCAACGGCGCTTCGGCGATGGAGCTCGGTGCGTTCACCCCGTTCCTCTGGTTGCTGAAGGTTCGTGACTGGGTCTGGGACATCCTCGAGCGTGAGACCGGCGCGCGAATGACGCACAGCTTCGGGCGCATCGGCGGCATGGCCGAACCTCCGACGGCGACCTTCAAGGACGACGTTCTGCGTTTGATTCCCGAGGTTCACAAGGTGGTGAAAGAGACCGAGATCATGCTGATCCGGAACCGCATCTTCCTCGACCGAATGCAAGGTGTTGGCATTCTCACCAGGGAGCATGCGCTCTCGTACGGGGTCACTGGGCCTGTGTTGCGCTCGACCGGCATTGCGTACGATGTTCGCAAGGATCATCCGTACCTCGTGTACGATCGGTTCGACTTCGACGTTCCGGTAGGCGAAGACGGCGACAACTGGGACCGCTTCATGGTCCGCCTCGAGGAGATTCGCCAGTCGGTTCGGATCATCGAGCAGGCCATCGACCAGATGCCCGACGACGGTCCGGTGAACGTGGCCGATCCGCGCATCATCTATCCGGAGAAGCAAGACGTCTACACCACGATCGAGGCGACCATCGCGCACTTCAAGCTCGTCATGGAAGGCCTCCGCACTCCCAAGGGCGAGGTCTACAGCTTCACGGAGGGTGGGAACGGCGAGCTCGGCTTCCACATCGTCTCCGACGGTAGCGGCACGCCCTATCGAGTCCGCGTGCGACCGCCATGCTGGTACAACCTCGCGGCGTCCCGTGAAATGCTGCTCGGTGGAATGATCGCCGACATCATTCCCACGTTTGGGTCGGTCAACATGATCGGCGGAGAATGCGACCGATGACCGGGAAAGCGAGCGCTCCACGTGGCTAAGTTTACCCTGGACGGTAGGGAGATCCCCTTCGAGCCCGGCGAAACCGTCATGCAGGCGGCCTGGCGTGAGGGCATCGAGATCCCGCACTACTGCTGGCACCCAGGCCTGTCGGTCGCTGCGAACTGCCGAATGTGCCTCGTGCAGATCGAAAGCGGCCGCCAGATGGCGATGCCCCAGCTCGTCTTCGACCGAGACAAGGGAGAGTATGTCCCAGCAACCAAGCCGAAGCTCCAGCCCGCCTGCCAGCTCGCGGCTGCTGAAGACATGGTGATCTCCTCGACCAACCACGAGGTCAAGGCCGCTCAGGCCTCTGTTCAAGAGTTCCTGTTGCTCAATCACCCGGTCGATTGTCCAATCTGCGATCAAGCCGGCGAGTGCAAGCTTCAGGACTACTACTACGAGCATCAGGGGACGCTGAAGCGCAAGCTCACCGAGCCGGTGCACAAGCCCAAGGGCGTTCGCTTCGGCCCGACCATCGTCTATGACGCCGAGCGTTGCATCATGTGCACGCGGTGCATTCGGGTGTGCGACGAGGTGGCCAAGGATCACGTCCTCGACATGCGTGAACGCGGAAACGAGAACGAGATCGTGCTCGCGCCGGGCCGAGAGCTCGATCACAGGTACACGCTGATGACCGAGCACGTCTGTCCAGTCGGCGCACTGACCAGCCAGGACTTTCGTTTCAAGGCCAGAGTCTGGTTCCTCAAGTCAGGGGAGGGGATCTGCACGGGGTGTGCCACCGGCTGCAACACGCACGTCGACTACGATCCGCGCTACGGCAAGGTTTATCGGCTGCGCCCGCGGGACAATGCGGAGGTCAACAAGTTCTGGATGTGCGACGACGGGATGATGACCTACACGCGCCAGGACACGGACAGGATACTGATGCCGACCGCGGGGCGCGGTGATGATAGAGCTCCAGTCGCGCTCGGCGAAGCGTTGGACCTGGCCGCCGCCGGGCTGAAGAACGTCGACGCCTCGGCGTTGGCGATCGTTCTAAGCGCGCAGCACACCACCGAGGACAACCTGGCGCTCGTCAAGCTCGCGGGTGCCCTGGGCGCCGATCGGCTCTACCTCGCAGCGCTCGGCGGGTGGGAGGGGGACGAAATCCTACGGAGCGACGATAACAATCCAAACCGCGCCGGCGCGACTCAGGCCGCGGATGGGGCACCCGTGCGCTCGATCGCCGAGCTTCTCGCCGACGTGAAGAGCGGGGCAGTGAAGGGCCTGGTCTCACTCGGCTGGGCCAGCGCCGAGGGGTTGCAAGCGCTTGCGCCGCTGTGTTCGTTGGACACCGCGATCTCGCTGACCAGTCACATCGGGGCGCTGCCAGCGGTAGCTTCCGTGACGATTCCCGTGGCGGACACATTCGAGGTCGACGGTAGCTTCGTCAACGACAAAGGCATGGCGCAGTCGTTCAAGCGCACACTCTCACCACCCGCCGGCGTCGATCCCGCCTGGAAGACGATCTCGGTGCTCGCACGGAGGCTCGGCACCGACCTCGAATTCGAGAACCTCCAAGACCTGCGTAAGGGGCTCGTCGACGCGGTGGAGGCAGCTCAATGAGCACGACCTTCCTCGTGGTCTCTTCGCTCGTGAAGGTGCTGGTCGTCCTCGTGATCACGGTGGGCGCCTTCGCCCCGATTCTCATTTGGGCCGAGCGCCGTCAGAGCGCGATGATTCAGGATCGCCTCGGGCCCAGCCGCGCGGCGATCGTTCTTCCGGAGTCGGCGTTGACGTTCATCGACCGGGCCCGGGTTCCCATGTGGCGCCTCGCCGCGCTGACCGGAATCATCGCCGTCGTCGTGCTGGTTACGCTCGTGTTCGTGACGATCAAGGGCAGCAATCCACTCCCTATCCCGACCTCGACGCTGACCGCCGCCCTGGTGGGCTTTGGCGCGGCGTCGGTTCTGCTCCGAGCGGGCTACGGCGTGCACAGCATGATCGTTCGCAACGGCGGCAAGATCATGCTCATCGGGCTCTTACATCCCTTGGCAGACGCGGTGAAATTCATCTTCAAGGAGGACTTCGTTCCCCCTAAGGCCGACAAGCTCCTCTTCTCGGCCGGTCCGATCATCGCGCTCATCCCCGCGATCGCCGCCTTTGCGGTGATTCCCTTCGCGAGCACTCTGCACTGGGACTACCTCGATCAGGTCCTCCCGAGAACGGGCGAGCTCGCTGGTCCGGCCGTTCCGATGCAAATCGCGAGCATCAACGTCGGAATCCTCTTCATCTTTGCGATCGCGAGCACGGGGATCATCGGCGCCGCGATCTCAGGCTACGCCTCCGACAATAAGTACTCCTTGCTCGGCGGCATTCGCGCCGCCAGCCAAATGGTGAGCTACGAAGTCGTACTCGGCCTGACGCTGGTCCCGGCGTTCATGGTGTACGCCTCGCTACGTCTCGAGGACATGGCGACGTGGCAGCACGAGCACGTCTGGGGCATCGTCGTTCCACCGCTCACACTGGCGGCGATCAATTTCTTCGTGGCGGCCGTGGCGGAAACGAAGCGCGTTCCGTTCGACCTTCCCGAGGGCGAGAGCGAGCTCGTCGGCGGCTACCTCACGGAATATTCCGGCATGAAATTCGGCATGTTCTTCATGGGCGAATTCGTCGAGGTCGTGTCGCTTGCCGCAATCGCCTCGGTCCTGTTCTTCGGGGGCTGGGACGTGCCCTACCTCTACCGTGACGGGTTCGCGTTCTCGCTTCCCTTCTCCGAAACGAGCTACTCGGTGCCTCTGGTCCATTGGCTCGTCGTAGCGATCCAGTTCGTCTTCTTCTTGTTCAAGATCATCATCTTGATTTGGTTTCAGTTGATGATTCGCTGGTCGCTTCCGCGGTTCCGATACGACCAGCTCATGTCACTGTGCTGGAAAGGCCTGCTGCCCGTCTCCTTGCTCAACATCTTGGTCGTTGGCGCGTTCATCCTTTCCGGGTGGCTCGACGGCTGGGTCGATTTTTTCGAAAGGATTTTCTGAGGTCCGCCCATGACAGTCGGAGTCAAGGTCATGAAGAAACCCGGGCGAACGGTCGCCGAACAGGTGTATCTCCCCGAGATCGCCAAGGGCCTCGGCTTTGCGATGGGGCGCTTCTTCCAGAACACATTCGGTCCGGAGGCCAAGAAGGAGATCGACACGGTGAAGTATCCCGAAGAAAAGCGGGAGTATCCGGAGCGGTTCCGAGGCATTCACCGTCTCACACAGCGAGCCGATGGCTCGCCGCGCTGTGTGGCCTGTCTCTGCTGCAGCACGGCTTGCCCGGCGCAGTGCATTTACATCGAGCCCGCCGAATACGAGCCCGACGATCCGCGCTATGGTTATGAGCGTTACCCGGCGGCGTTCGTCATTGACGAGCTCCGCTGCATCTTCTGTGGGTACTGCGTCGAGGCGTGCCCCTGTGATGCGATTCGAATGGACACCGGCATGCACATGCCCCCTTCGACCCGCCGCGAGCACTTCCTCTACGACAAAGAGACGCTCCTTTCGATACCGGGGCGGGACGGTTCGTATCTCACCGCCAATCCCCGCCACGAACCCGGCGATCCATCCCACCCGGGCATCGATCGCGAGCGCGGGCACTAGGCGTGAACCAGTCGCGCGCGGCCAGCCGCACGGCCGTCATGGTCGCCGCCTACCGCGGCCGCGCATCGGCTGGCCCCGATGCGATTTGTCACGATCCCTGGGCCCTTCGCCTGGCGGGCCCGGAGGGTGAAGCGCTGTCGCGCCGCTGGGACGAGCAC
>JBAVOF010000183.1:0-5462 GCA_049691835.1 Polyangiales bacterium | reverse complement strand
GGTGGGACGGGCGGCACCGGCGGCGCTGTTTGCGTCCCTGACGGAGGCGCCCAGTGGGCCGGCCCAGCTACCAATCGCCCCTGCGGCGAGGTGCTCTGCGGCGCGATGGAAGTCTGCGTCGATGGGGTCTGCGAAGAGTCCGCTCTCGTATTCGTCAGCAGCACCAAGTCCGATGCGGCTCTTGGCGGGCCGCGCGGCGCGGACATGACCTGCGCCGACCTGGCTGCCGACGCCGGGCTTGGCGGCTATTGGTTCTCGTGGACCTCGGACCCTTGCACCTCTCCGTTCAAGCGCTTCGACAAGTCGACCGTTCCGTATCGCATGCTCGATGGGACCCAGATTTCGACCAGCTGGGACAGAATGACCATGGACCCGCCTCCGTCCGGCCAGGGTTACATCAACAGTCCCATCAACATCGATGAGACTGGCGCGGTGCCGGCAACCCCTCAGGAGTGCGGCAGCTCCACGAATCCGCCCCAGGGCTGCTTCGTGTGGACGAATACCAACGTTCAGGGCCGGGTCGCAGCGGTGGGGAACAACAACGGATGTTTGGGCCTCACGACCGACAACAGCGCGTTTGCGCCTTCGACCGCTGGGAAAATCACCAGCGTCAGCCGAGGATGGAGCGACGGGGCCTTCTGGAACTGCGGGATCGACAATCTGCGCCTCTATTGCTTCGAGCAGCCGAACGCCAACCCAGATCCGACGCCGTAGTCGGAGTCTCGTCCAGCGATCAAAGGTTCCGCCCCGCGACCCGGGTCTGGTCCCCTTAGTTCTCGCTCTCTTCAGGCGGCGGCTCGGTTGGCTTCTCGGGCGGCGGAAGGGGTTCGCCGTATTCGTCCATCAGTTTCTTGGTGAGCTTGTCGAGGAGCATGCGCTCGATGTAGCTCGGCATCGAGGGGATCTGGATCACCACGCGGATCGAGCCGCCTCCCTGATCCTCGATGCGAACCAGCTCCACGCTGCCCGGATGCGCCCGGTCGTCGTCGCGGTAGTCGAACAGGAAGTAGCCGACGTCCTGGTCCCGGTCTCTGATCGGGTAACCTTGATCGACGCGGATCATGCGGATCGCGGCGCCCCAGACCTGATCGAAGGTATGCCGAAAGTCCTCGGTCTTCTTCGCCTGGCTCGTGGAGGGCGCCAGGAGCGCGATTGTCATCAAGATGGCGGCCCAGGGCTTCATCGAATGTCACGCTACCCAAGGGGCCGGCCCAGTCCAGAAATGCGCAACGCGGACCTGGGCCGGGGATCGGCGGCACCCGGACAGAGCCCAGCCATTGTCCCAGGTTTTCGTGGTTTGGGTTCCAAGTACCCGAGACCACGTCATTCGCGGCGAGTCGGCGTATCTTCCTGCTTGGCGAGTTGCTCGACGAGGGGCAAGAGCTTGTCACGGGTGTTCAACGACGGGTCCTCGATGACGCGGTCGAGCAAGTCGCGGAGGATCTTGCCCACGATCGGACCCGCACCGCCTTCCAGGTGCTCGATGACGTCGCTGCCGCCGATCGCGAGGTCCTGGGTGGTCAGGGCAGAGCCGTCCTCGAGTGCCTTGTCGATCCGGCCCCGAAGCTCCTTCAGCGCAGCGAGCTCGTTTTCCACGTTGCGACCTTTGCCGAGCGCGTCGGCCTCGCCTAGTCGCAACAACGGATCAACGTTCGAGGAGCCCACGCGTTTGATGAAGCGTCGCACGGCTGCATCGGTCCAATCGCTCGTGTAGCAGATCAGGTGATGACGGATCAGGTCGACGATGAGCTCCCGTTCTCGATTGGAAAAGCGGTACTCACGAAGCCATTGCGCCGCCATGTCCGCACCGATCTTTTCGTGGTGGTAGAACGTCCAGTCGTTGGTCTTGTCCGACCTGGCGCGGGTGCGAGGCTTGGCCACGTCGTGAAGTAGCGCGGCGATTCGTTCAGCCGGCTCGCCGGTCGACTCGTCGAGCACGCGCATGCTGTGGTCCCAGACGTCGTACGCGTGCCATTGGTTTTGCTCGCAACCCACTTGCTCGAGCAGCTCGGGATAGGTGACTTCCAGAATGCCGGTCCGCCGCATGACCTCGAAGGCCCGTGACGGCGCCCGGGCCTTCATCGTTTTGACCCATTCCTCGCGCACCCGCTCTGGGCTCACCTTGCGAAACGTCTCGAGCGCCCCGCGGAATGCCACCTCGGTGGCCTTCTCGAGCTCGAATTCGAGAGTCGCCGCGAACCTGGCCCCTCGCAGGATCCGCAGGCCGTCTTCTTGGAAGCGTTCCGCGGGATCTCCAACCGCGCGCAAGATCTTGTTTCTCATGTCCACAAGACCGTGGAACGGATCGACAATCTGGCCGTCGACCGGGTCGTAAGCGATGGCGTTCACGGTGAAGTCCCGGCGGGCCAAGTCCCGGTCGATATCCTGGACGAAAACGACGCTGTCGGGCCGCCGGCCGTCGGTATAGGCACCCTCCCCGCGCAGAGTCGTCACCTCGTAGGTGCCGCCCTTCCAAAGGACCGTCACAGTCCCGTGGTCGATGCCGGTCGGGATGACTCTGCGAAAGGTTTGCTTCACCTTGTCCGGCAGGGCAGTCGTCGCCACGTCCCAATCATTGACTCGCTCTCCGCGAAGGGTGTCCCGGACGCAGCCGCCGACGACCCAGGCGCGCTCCCCGGTATTGCGGAGCTCCTTACAAATCTCGAGCACAGGCCTGGCGATCTGCTGGCGGAGAATTCGGTGTGGCACCCAGCCTCGATAACCTTAGGGACCATCGAGCGCAATTGGCCTCGAACGCCAACGGGGCTACAATCGTCAGACTGCCCCCCTCGCCCCCTACAATCGAATGACAAGACTCTGGAAGCCCTTGCTTGGTTTGGTCGTCGTCTTTGCGGCGTTCTCCATCTCGTTCGGCTGGCCGATCCAAAACGGCTTGCAGATCGACATCGACACTTCGCCTAGGGCCCTGGCTGCGCGCCAGAAGACGCCCTGGGACCTCACCAAGCTCCAGGTGATGAACCGGGTGATTCACCAGGTGAACGATGACTACGTGGACCCCACGCGAATCGACCATCGTCGCATGATGTTGGCGGGCCTGGACGCCATCCAAATGGAGGTGCCCCCGGTTCTGGTCCACTACCGCGAGGGGGCTGATACCCTGAAGGTTCAGGTCAACGGTGCGCAGAGCGAGTTCTCGGTTGCCGATGTGTCGAGCCCCTGGGAGCTCGCCGGCCGTTTTCGCGAGGTGTTCCAGTTCTTGCAGGAAGAGCTGAAGGACGAAGAGGACATCGAGCTCAACGAGGTCGAGTACAGCGCCGTCAACGGGATGCTGAAGACGCTCGATCCGCACACGGTATTGCTGCCGCCTGAAATGTTCGAGGAGATGCAAACCAGCACCCGGGGCGAGTTTGGCGGGCTGGGTATCGTCATCTCGATCCGAGACGGGCACCTCACCGTGATCAAGCCCATGCCCGACACGCCCGCGTTCACTGCGGGATTGCAACGTGGGGATCGCATCGTCAAAATCGATTCCGAATCGACGCTGAACATGCCACTTGAAGAGGCTGTCAAACGTCTTCGTGGCAAGCCCGGTTCCAAAGTCAACATCTTCATTCAGCGCGAAGGCAAGGGCGGGATCTGGAGCAACCCGCGCGTCGTCGAGCTGACGCGCGCGCGGATCCATATCGACTCGGTCGAGCATCGGATGCTTCGTGACGGTGTCGGTTACATCCAAATCAAGAGCTTCCAGGGCAACACCGAGACCGACCTCCGAAAAGCGCTCACGGATTTGCACAAGAAGCGGATGGTCGGCCTCGTGCTCGACCTTCGAAGCAACCCCGGTGGGCTTCTCGATCAGGCCGTGCAAGTGGCGGATACCTTCCTCGACGACGGCCCGATCGTCACCACGTCTTCGCAGGACCCCCGCGAGCGCAGCGAGGAATACGCGGAGGTCAGCGGGACGGAGCCCAATTACCCGATCGTCTTGCTGATCAACGGCCAGAGCGCGTCGGCGAGTGAAATCGTCGCGGGCGCGCTCAAGAACCACGATCGCGCTCTCATCATTGGCGAGCAAAGCTTCGGAAAGGGCTCCGTTCAGGTCCTCTACAAGCTGCAGGACAGTTCGGCGTTGAAGCTCACCGTGGCTCAGTACCTGACGCCTGGAGACGTCTCGATCCAAGGCGTCGGCATCGTGCCCGACATCGCGATTAGCCCAATGACGGTCGACCGAGAGAACATGGACCTCAAAGTCGACGAGTTCTATCTTCGTGAAGGCGACTTGGAGGCTCACCTGACCCACGCAAGCGCGACTGATTCGCAGCGCCCGGCCGTCGTGATGGGCTACTATCTCAATCCGCAGCTGCGCCAGCGCTTGCTCGAGGCGGAGCCAGACGAAGAGGAGAACAAAGATGAGGAGAACTTCCTGATTCGGTTCTCGCGAAATCTAGTGCTCCACGCCAAATCGCCCGACCGGCTGAAGATGCTCCGGGATTCCAAACCCATCATCGAGCGCATTCAGCAACAGGAAACCGAAAAAGTCGTGCGAGACCTCGAGAAGCTCGGCATCGACTGGAGCGTCGGTCCCGACGCCGGCCCGAGCAAGGTTCGGGCGGTCGCGACCTTGAGCTCCGGCGATAAGCCGGCCCGTGCCGGCGATCCGCTCTCCCTGCGGCTCGAGGTTACGAACGAAGGCGCGCATCCTCTGTATCAGCTGCGTGCGACCACGAGCAGCGACAACGGCTGGTTCGACGGGCGCGAGCTCGTATTTGGCAAGCTCAACCCGGGCGAGACCCGCTCATGGACTACGACGCTCGGCCGCTGCGTCACCGAAAACGAGCAGCACGTATGCCGGGTCCCGCGCAACATGATCGATCGCGCCGATGGAATTCGGGTCGAGTTCGAAGAGGCGCACGAGCACGTTCCAGAGCCCGTCGAAGCCCGCGTGTTGATCCAGGCCCTGCCCAAGCCGCGGTTCGCGTATGGCCTGCAGGTGGCGGACAACCTCGACGGCAATGGCGATGGGAAGGTGCAGCGCGGCGAGCAGGTCACGGTCTACTTCACCGTCAAGAATCTGAGCGACGTCGACAGCTACGAAGTCCAGGCGAACATCCAAAACGGCAGTGGGTCGGGGGTGTTGCTGCACGATGGGCGCTTTCAGAAGGACAGCTTGCGCGCGGGCGAACAGTGGACCGTGCCCTTCTCCTTCCAAGTGCTCCCCGACTTCAAGGATGACGAGGCCACGCTGCTGTTGGGTATCGTCGATATCGAGCTCGGCGCTTCCGCCGGCCAGAAGCTCAAGGTTCCAATTCACGACGCCGCCAGCACAGTGCGAGCCTTGCCGACCAAGCGCGTCGTGCGCCTGCAAGCTGGGACAAGCGTTCGCGAGCGACCAGACGACAACGCGGCGGTAATCGCCACGGTGGAAAAGCCTGTGCTCCTGGCGCAGACCGCAACGAGTGGCAGCTTTGCGCGCATCGATCTCGGCGCGGGTCGGCCTGGTTGGG